>DASWOZ010000407.1:0-2393 GCA_036398535.1 Mucilaginibacter sp.
ATACGTTAAGCGCAATGTAGTTGTAAATGATATGTACTCCACATCCGGTGTGTTACGAACTATGGAACTGATATTAGGCTTGCCGCCTATGAGCCAGTATGACGCGGCAGCGTTACCTTTATATAATTGCTTTACCAACAAACCTGATTTTACACCTTATATATTAAAACAGCCACAAGTTGATTTGCACCAACGCAACGTAGCGGTTAATGAAAGCAGCAAACGCTCGTCATTATTCAACTTAGCCGATGAAGATAAAGTGCCTGACCTGCAATTGAACGAAGTAATATGGAAATATGTAAAAGGTGAAACTGCGGTTATGCCCGCGCCTAAACGTAGCGCCTTTGTTATATTGGAACAAAAAAAGAAAGATGACGTTGATTAATTTTAGTTGATTAGGTTGATTGAGTGTGTAGATTAGTTTATAAATGTAAATTGCCATTGATTAAATTACCTTACTAATCTATGATGTGGAAAAACCTCTTTATTAAATAATTGTTACCCTAATCAACCCGATCTAACTTAAATCACCAATAACAAAGTAAATGACAATTATAGAGAACGAACTTTACAAAATAGCCATACGCACACAAGGTGCAGAGCTTACCTCCTTTATTGATAAATCTACCGGTACTGAACGTTTATGGCAAGGTGCTGCCGATGTATGGCCATGGCATGCGCCAAACCTGTTCCCAATAGTAGGTGCACTTAATCATGGCCAACTATTAGTTGAGGGCAATAGTTACCCAATGGAAAGGCATGGTTTTAACCGCCAAAGCGAGTTGTTATTGCTGGAATCTGATGCGCAGTCTGCAAAGTTTTCTTTACCCTATTGCGAAAAAACATTAGCTGTATATCCATATAAGTTTGATTTTCAAATTCATTATGACTTGATAGATACAGCCCTGCGCGTAACCTATAAGGTGATTAATCTGGATAGAAAAGATATTTATTTTTCTGTTGGCGGCCATCCCGCCTTTAACGTTCCTTTTAATAAAGGCGAGCAATATGAAGATTACTATCTTGAGTTTGAAAGCGAAGAAAAATTATATACCCATTTATTAAACACTGATGGCGTATTTTCCGGCGAAACAAAGCTGATGCCTATGGATGGCAACAAACTACATTTAACCCGCGATTTGTTTGTGAATGATGCCCTGGTATTTAAAAATATGCAATCGCGTATGGTAACTATCAAAAGCACCAAACATGAGCAATCACTAACGGTTGAGTTTCCGCACTTTAACTATGTGGGTATCTGGGCCAAAACCGGTGCCGATTTTGTATGTATTGAGCCCTGGTTAGGCTGTGCAGATACAGCAGGCCGGGAAGTTGATATTAGCCAAAAAGAAGGCATGCAAAAATTAAAAGTGGGCCATGTATTTGAGGCTGCGTATTTTATAAGCTTATAATCCAGCCATGGCAACCGATTCAACAAAAAGGTTTTCAAACAGAGTTGGTAATTATATTAAATACCGACCGGGCTACCCTGCCGAAGTGCTGGCATTTTTAAAAAAAGAATATAAACTAACCCCTTCTTCTGCAATTGCTGACATAGGTTCGGGAACCGGCATTTTTACCAAACTGCTTCTCAACGAGGGCTACCAAGTTTACGCGGTTGAACCAAATGACGCCATGCGTAGTGCGGCAGAGAACGAGCTTTTGGGTTATAAAGGTTTTAAATCAATAAACGGCACTGCCGGAGCCACCGGTTTACCTGCGAAAAATATTGACCTTATAGTTTGTGCTCAAGCGTTTCACTGGTTCAACAATGCCCAAACCCGCCACGAATTTGAAAGAATTTTGAAAGATACCGGCAACGTGGCATTAATTTGGAATAACAGAATTACCAATTCTGATGCTTTTTCTGTTGCTTATGATGAGTTACTGCAAAAAGATGGCTTAGACTATGATAAGGTAAATCACCAAAATATTAATGATATTGATTTTAAAGCTTTCTTCAGCAATGGCGAATACCATATAACCAAATATCCTAATGTGCAAGTGTTTGACGAGGCCGGATTAATTGGCCGCGCTTTTTCATCCTCCTATGTACCGGCAGAAGATACGGATGCGGGAAAACGGTTTTTGTTATTACTTAAACAGTTGTTTGAAAAATATAATGAAGCAGGCATGGTAAAAATTCATTATCAAACTGAAATTTATTCGGGTAAAGTTTAGCTCTTTGCTATCTATTTTAGTGATAGCTATTGTTTTATTAACTGTATTTTATGATAATAGTTTAATCTAAATACTCCTATAGCCTATGCATAGCAAGGGCGAATAAAACTAATTGATTACCAAGTTAAAACAATCCTAATTGCCCCTTATCATCGATGTCAATATCATCCGGATTAGTAATCTCAAAATCTACTTTTTTAACCGGCGGCTCT
>DASWOZ010000408.1:0-4241 GCA_036398535.1 Mucilaginibacter sp.
GTCTTCCGGCAATTGCAATACATTCACACTAAAATGATTTTTGCCCATTCTTTTTGCCCAATAGTCACTTAATTCCCATATTAGCTCATCAATGGCAACGGGGCTTAAAATAGCCTGTGTATAATTCATATCTACCTGGGCCAATTCCAGCAGGCCGGTAATAGTTTCTTTTAAACGTTCGGCATCTGTTAATACTGACGTTAGCAGTTGCTCGTATTCTTCGGGCGTGCGCAATTTATGCAGAGCCACTTCAATTTCGCCAATAATGCTGGTAACCGGTGTCCGTAATTCGTGAGATGCGTTTGTCACAAAGCTTTGCTGCAGTTCAAAGGCATTTTCCAGGTGACTTAACAGGCTGTTAAAGTTTTGCGCCAGCGTGCTTATTTCGTCTTTGCCGTTTCCTTCATCAACACGTAAACTCAAATTACTTGCCCTTACCATTTGTATTTGTTTTACCACGCTGTCAATAGGGATGAGTGCCTTTTCGGCAAACCATCTGCCTATAAAAAACAAGATCGCTATGGTGCTAAATAATAAAATGATCATGATCTCTATCAGGTCATTCAATCTTTTATTGCCCTGCACATCAATAGCCGATACCAGTATTACATAATTTCCCTGGTTATCTTTATAATAAACACCTACCGTTTGGCGGTCGCCCTCGGTAAATGAGAGTTCGCGTTGCCTTCTAACTAAACCGATAACTTTGCTGCTCCAGTATTGTTGCTTATCCTCAATTAAAAAAGGCGCATTGCGCTCATTGTAAATTCTGATCACCTCATTAGGTAGTTGCCTTAAAAAGCGTTTACGAACATTGCCTAATGAATCGGATGAGATTTCATCAGCCTTAAAGTAAAGCTGTGAGGCTATCTTGGCCCGGTCATTTAACCGGCTGTAAAAATCTGATCGTACCAATGAATGAAAGGTGATAAATATGATCACCATGGCTATCAGCAATGTTACCGCGGTTATGGATGCAAAATAAAGTGCCAGCCGGTTCTTTATCTTCATTTATTTATCTCCCCGTAAAATATACCCCATGCCAATAACGGTATGTATCAATTTGCTTTTAAACCCCTTTTCAATTTTTTTACGCAGGTAGTTCACGTACACATCAATAAAGTTGGTGCCCGTATCAAAATCAATTTTCCAAACCTGCTCGCCAATATATTCCCGCGATAATATTTTATTGGGGTTGCGCATAAATAATTCCAGCAAGGTATACTCTTTGGCGGTTAGGGTAATTTGTATGCCCGCGCGTTCTACCACGTTGCTCCAGGTATCCAGTTTTAAATCATCAAAGGTAAGGGTATGGTCGGTATTGATGGTTTGTGATTGCCGGCGCAGCAATGCCTCAATGCGGGCAAGCAGTTCGCTAAAATGAAAGGGTTTAACCAGATAATCATCAGCCCCGGCCTTTAGCCCTGATACTTTGTTTTGTATCTGGTCAAGCGCGGTAAGTATTAGTATGGGTGTTTTGATGTCGGTTAATCTTATTTGGCGGCAAAGGTCAATGCCATTAATATCGGGCAACATTACATCCAGTATATACAAGTTAAATTTGGCAGGTTGTATAAGGCCTTGAGCTGTGGCACCATCTTTTGCTGTGGTTATCTGGTAGCCGTGCTCTTCCAGCCCCTTGCAAATAAAGGCGGCAACTTTTTGCTCATCTTCAACCAAACATATCTGATTCATGTAATGAATATTAATTGCACATAAAGGTAATAATGTTTGCAGGTTTTATTGAAAACTGCCCAGCATAAACTGCGTAAGCCTAAAAAATACATAAACCACAATAGGCGCTGCTAAAACATCAATGGTATAATGAATATGCTGAACTAATAATAATATTATCAATATAATAACAGCAGCAAGTGCCAGTAGTTTGTCGGGCTTTTTATCCAGGCATAAATAGATCAGGAAAAGTGTGGCCGTATGCCCGGAAAAAAACAGATCTTTGGTGATCATCGTATGTCCGTAAAAAATTTCATTGACCGGGTCAGTCAGCGGGATTAGACCAATTGGAGGATCAAGCGGAACAAGGCTTATCGTGATAATACGGGCTATGGTCACGAATATCAACGTCCATAGGTAAAGTAAGAAAATGGATGGATTATATATGGCCCGGTATAAAGTTAACAAGGCCATTCCCCAAATGATAGAAAAAATAAGGATTGAAAAATTATGGCCGGGTATATCAGCTAATAGCCAGTCATGCAGTACAACGCCTTTCCGTTTTTCAATCTTGTTAAAAAACAGGGGCAACACATATATAATGGCCACTATTAAAATAGAGCCGCTTATTAACACCGCGCGCTTAAAAGGCGATTCAAATATCGCCTTCCAGTTTTCTTTTGATGATAATGTGGTTGTTTGCGCCAATGTGTTTATTTGAAGGAGACAAAACTACAATTTGAAAGTTATATTAACGATCTGTTAATTTTTTATTGTATGAATAGATTTAAATAATCCATTTGATGAATGGGAATTCTTAGTAGTTTTGAGCAGCAATAGCCGCAATTAATTACAAGTAGCTATTAATTAAATGAATAAAATTTCACGTAGCTTATATATACTTTTTTTAAACAGCCTGTTGCTGTTGTTATACATCGGTTTAAACTCATTTACATGGGTTAATGATACAGCTAAAACCTCCTCTTTTAAGTTTAAAACCATTATTATAGATGCCGGGCACGGCGGTAAAGACCCCGGCGCGCACGGCACTTACTCGGTTGAGAAAAATGTGGCTTTAGCCATTGCCAAAAAATTAAGACGAGAAGTTGCCGAAGAACTGCCCAATCTGAATGTAGTGATGACCCGTACTGACGATACTTTTATCGAACTGAACAAGCGGTCGGCAATTGCTAATGAAAACCAGGGCAATTTGTTTATTTCTATTCATTGTAACTCTTCGCCGGCGGGCACGGCAAACCGGCAAAAAGGGGTAATGTTGCTGGTGTACGGTTTTCACAGGGTGAAGGAGCAGTTAGAAGCTATCCGCGAAAACTCATCTATTTATATTGAAAAGGATTACAAAAAAAAGTATGCCAGCTATGATGAAACCGATCCTACTAACCTCATCATCCTTAACCTGTACATGCAAAAATACCGTAAGCAAAGCATCCACTTTGCCGATTTGCTGAATAACGAATTTAAATATACTGATAACCGCCCCAGCATTGGTGTAAAAGAGCAGGGCGTACTGGTACTGGCCCATAGCGCCATGCCCGCCGTATTAGTCGAAACCGGCTATATCAACAATGCTACCGAAGAAGACTACCTAAATTCTAATGATGGGCAGGAAGAAATCGTTCAGTCTATCATCAGGGCGATAAAAACCTATAAAAAAGAGCTCTCCAATTAGCGATTAAACTACCTAATACAATTACCCGACTAACTCATTCCCGCCGGGTCAAGTCCTCTCTAAAGGAGAGGATTATTCACGTATAGTTTGTTTTAAGTTGTTCATGAGGGCTACGCCGTTTAGGTGAGGCTAAAAGATGTTCATGAGGGCAACTCAGTTTAAGTAAGTCGCCAGATTTAAGTATTTCTTATTGAGCAGATGTATTTATAATAAATAAGCTAAATTATAATTTAATATACTGTAACTCAATGATAAAAAATTGCGTATAATAAAACACCTTATCTAAACTTTATCACAATTTTATAAAACAACGTTATTTTAACAAAGTAACCGCGCGGCTGGGCGTGGTATTACTGTTGTTAGGCGCGGCTATTATTCACAGTTGCCGCAAAGATGCCCGGTTGGGGCAGCAACAAACCCTTTCCTTTCTATCACAATGGAACAACCTTTTAGGAAACATATATAGTAGCCAAGTATTAAATTTAACTCCTACAACTTTAAATTAATATATTTAATAACACTAATCCAAACTGTCCATGAAAAAGTTAATTTATATTCCAATATTTTTTTTTAATTTATAATCAAAGTATTGCTCAAACTCGCCTAACTCCGGGTGAAATTAAAGGCAAGCATGAAACCTTTATTATTGAACAGGTACCAATGTTAGTAAATGATACACAAAAACGAATAGTGGTATCAAGTAAAAGCAATAAATATCTTAAATCTGTACCACCTCCTAAAAATCCTTATGCCATAAGGTATAATCAAAAGACAGATGCACATGTTAATGATAACGAAATAAAAGAAATAGTAAATACTGTTTTAAGTAATCAGCTATCAAGTTTAAAGCAAAACAAGGAAACGATGAATATAATAT
>DASWOZ010000409.1:0-7171 GCA_036398535.1 Mucilaginibacter sp.
TTAAGTTATATTTGCCGAAAGATAAAAACTATGTCAACCAAACTAACTATTAATAATAACGGATCGGTAAAGATTGAGGGTGATTTTGAAATTGTGGATATGCAGGGCAATAACTACGGCCTGCAGGGAAGAACCGTTGTATCCATTTGCCGTTGCGGTTTATCTGCCAATAAGCCATTTTGCGACGGGTCACATAAAGGCCACTTTGAGCATAATGCGGTAGCATTTGATTTGCCGCCACGCAAAGTTTAACCCCACCCCCTTAATCTATTGAGGTATTTTATACACATAGCTTACCATGGCGCTAAATATAGCGGCTGGCAAAGGCATCCGGGTGTATTAAATGTGCAGCAGGTTTTAGAAACCGCCATTAGTGATATTTTAAAAACACCTGTTGCTATTGTTGGTTGCGGCCGTACGGATGCGCAGGTACATGCCAGCCAGTTTTTTTTTCATATGGATGTGGAGCAGGAATGGATGTTTGATCTATTTTTCCGGTTGAATAAAATATTACCTGATGATATAGCGGTATTTGATATTATCCCTATGGAGGGGTTGCCACACGCCCGGTTTGATGCCATACAACGATCATATGATTATTTTATTCATACTTATAAAGATCCTTTTTTGAGTGGATTTAGCTCTTATTACCCCGAAAAAGAGCTAAACCTTGATAAAATGAACGCGGCTATCGCGCTGCTTACCCAATATGATGATTACAGGGGCTTTTGCAAAAGCCCCGACAGGAATGAGCACACCATCTGCAATATCAGTTCGGCAGGATTGTTTACTAATAAAAATGCAGACAGGCTCCGTTTTCAAATTTCGGCCAATCGTTTTTTGGGTAAAATGGTAAGGATAATTATGGGGCGGTTATTAGCTATTGGCCGGGGTAAAATAAGTGTGGATGAATTTGAATATCACCTGGCCAGCAAGGAAACGCCTAAAATTATTACACCCGCCTATCCGCAAGGGCTCTATCTGTCAAAAGTCACTTATCCTTATTTAAACCTACCACCGCGCACAACATTTGTTGCCATGCTGCAAAATGACCTGGATAACCGAATCTGATTATAATGCTTTTTTAAACGAAGTACTTAAATACAACCCTTCTACCTTTGTACGGGCCCAGGGGGTTTTGCGTAAAAACTTTAAACTCGATTTAATGCTTGGGTCAGATAGAAAGCAATTAATACGTATGCGGTAACCTAATTCGGGCCAGCCATAATGCGCAACCAGTTCATTGAGTATCATCTCTAACGTTTTACCATGAAGCTGATTATTGGGCTGTTGCTGCATTTTTCAAAAATACTAAAATATGACAGGGTTAATTAAAAGAAATATTAACTCGCGTGGTACAAACGCTTTTAGCCTCAACTAAGTCCTCTCCTTTGGAGAGGACTTGACCCGATGGGAATGGATTTAGTTTGTATGGAATACCAAATTATTAGGGATGATAAGATCTCATCGGTGTACCAAGGCATTCGCACCCGAGTGGTACGAACGCCCCCTTGTTGGTCAATTAAAGTTCAAAAAAAAGACCGGGTTATTAGCCCGGTCTTTTTAATTTTTTATAATTACTATTATTTAGGCGCGTATATTCTATAATTACCGCTTACATGCATTAACGACATGAGATACAATAAACTGTCATAGTAACGTTCCACCCAATCATGCGGAATCTCCTGGTTCCATAGCGCTTCAATAAATTCTTTTCTAAGCTCGGGCTTTGTAGCGGCCATTGCCGATGCTCCGTTTGTCGCGATAAGGCCGCCTGAATGGTGCAAACCGGCACGGGTGTTTATTGGGTCGCCATTAAGCATGTATTGGTCACCATAGGTATCCATACCTTTGGATGCAAAAAACGTTAAAATACGATCGCTTAATTCTTGTTCGCGCGGGTCCTTTTGCCACCATACCCAATCAACCGCCCAGTTGCTTTGTGTACGCCACGAGTCGAAAGAAAAATTGCTTTTAAATTCTCCTCTTGGCGATTTTCTGACCATTGGCGTAGCGTCAAAGTTGGATTGATCGGGCGCCAAACCGGTAACCGGGTTAGTTGCTTTTGAAAAAAAGTTGCGGCTGGTATCGGCCGCTGCTGCCCAGAATGCCCGGTCTTCTTTTGGCCCCCAGCGGGCAAATAATTCATAAAACGCAGGTAAATGATAAGAGGCATCTGTAAAATTACCCCGAGTAACATCCGGTACAAATTTTATGATCTTATGCTCCTCATTAATCATTGAACCCAAGGTACGCGGCCCAAATTTAGTTGGGCCTGTTTTGACTTCACGGTGGCGTATGGCGGTTAATATTTTATCTGCCCAGGCATGATAATCATAAATACCCTTACCATTGCCCCACCTGTTAGCAGCGAAGTATAGCGCCATGGCATACCATTGCTCGCCATCAGGTGCAGGTGTTTCATCAAGGGCCTCTCCTTTACGGTTTAGGTGCCATGAAAAATAACCTTCGGATGGATGCGCCTTATCGCTGATATACATGTAGGTCATGCAATAGTTCCATATCGCGTCAAACTCTTTCTTTTTATTCAACTGTACGCATATCATCATACCGTATGACATTCCTTCTGTACGAATATCATAGTGTGGTACATCGCTCACATACATTAGCGGACCGTTTTCGTTTTTCCCGGCTTCAAAAGCTGTAGCATGAGCAGTATCGCCATAAAATAATTGCTGAAAGGTTCGCTCTATTTTTTCGCTGGCTTCTTTATCTGTATGCCCGTAATCTTTAAAATAGTTGCGGTATTTTTTGGTTTTGTAATAACCCTTACCGTCATCCGGTTTTGCATCCTGCGCCGCAACCTGCGTGGATTGAATAGATAAAAGGCTTAATAAAATTACTGTTACTAACCCTTGCAGCGGCTTATACAACAGCAATTTCTTACTTGAAATTGTTTTCATAATTTATATTTGGTTTTTAAGTGATCGAACTTAAAATAACAAAAAAAATGTCATTCCTGCAATCGCAGGAATGACATGACATTGAATTATTACAATACTAAATAAGTGATACTGTTTTTGATACGGTTTTTTTGCTGGCTGTTGTTTGCGCGTCAGGCTGGCTTCCGCCGGCGCTGATCAACAATTTACCTTTAACCACATTGCTGTGCCCTTCGGTATCAACCAGAGTCAGATCCTGTGGGTCCAGTTCAAACTTAACAATTTTGCTTTGTCCGGCTTTAATGAAGTTCCTGTCAAATCCTTTTAAAGCCCTGATAGGGGCTTTAGTTTTTAAACCTAAGTGTGATAGATAAAGTTGTGAAACTTCTTCACCATCTTTTGTACCGGTATTGGTAACCTTTACGGTAACGGTTACTTTTTTACCTGCCTGTATAACAGCCGAAACAGATAACATATCGTATTTAAATGTGGTATAGCTTAAACCATAGCCAAAACCATATTGCGGCTTACCTGTAAAATAACGGTAAGTACGGTTATCCATCGAATAGCTTTCAAATGAACCTAAGTCGCTATCGCTTTTGTAAAAAGTTACCGGCAAGCGGCCCGCAGGGTTATAATCTCCAAAAAGCACATCAGCTAACGCGGTACCTGCATCCTGGCCACCATACCATGCATTTACTATGGCTGGTATGTTTTCTGACTCCCACGGTGTTGCGATTGCAGAACCTGTCATCATTACAAAAACTACCGGTTTGCCGGTTGCTTTTAAATCTTTTAATAGCTGGGTTTGTACTTTAGGTAATAAAATTGAAGTACGGTCACCCCCCAAAAAGCCTTCTTTGGTTACACGCATTTCTTCACCCTCCAATTGCGGAGCGATACCACCAACGTAAACAATTACATCAGCATCCTTAACACTATCTGCAATAGCTTTGGTGTTTGAGTTTTCATTAACAAAGTCAATTGCTTTGGTATAAACCACTTCGGTAGCAGGGCCTAATTTGGTTTTGATGCCTTGCAGCGGTGTAACCCTTTGTGTAGGGATACCGTTGTAATTACCTAATATACTTAGCTGGTTATCAGCATTTGGGCCTATTATGGCAATCTTTTTCAGGTTTTTGCTTAATGGCAACAGGTGATTTTGATTTTTCAATAACACAATTGACTGACGCGCCAGTTTTAAAGCCAATGCATGGTGTGCAGGGCTTTCTAACTCAGTAATAGGGATCTGGCGATATTTTACCTGATCTGCCGGATCAAACAGGCCCAAACGGAAACGAATAGTGAACAATCTTTTAACAGACCTATCAATATCCTTTTCTGTTAATTTACCATCTTTTACAGCCTTGGTTAAAGTTGTGTACAATGCAGGTGCACGGCCTACAATACACTCAACATCTGTACCATGTAATACGGCATCAACCGCCGCGCTCTCCTGATCGGGAGAGGTATGGTGGCCGTTTGGATTTGAAATGTCATCTATCGCACCGCAATCAGAAGTCAGGTAACCTGTAAATTGCCATTTATTACGTAAAATATTGTTCAGCAATAAATCACTGCCACAGCAAGGCTGACCTCTGAAAGCGTTGTAGGCGCACATCACGCCTGCAACTTTTGCATCAACTACTAAGTGTTGAAAGGCGGGTAAATAAGTATCCCAAAGATCATAATCAGTAACATCAACATCAAATTTATGCCTTGATGGCTCAGGGCCACTATGTACCGCATAATGTTTGGCACATGCCGCTGCAAGTAAGTATTTAGGGTCATTACCCTGCAAACCTTCAACAAAGTTTGCCCCCATAGCTGCTGTTAAATAGGGGTCCTCTCCATAAGTTTCCTGCCCCCTGCCCCATCTTGGGTCGCGGAAGATATTGATATTTGGCGACCAGTAAGTTAAAGCGGTATACTGGGCCGCACTTTTATTTTTTATACTTTCATTATTAATGGCGCGGCCTTCTATACCAATGTAATTAGCCATTTGATGTATAGAAGCCTTATCAAAGGTAGCTGCATTACCAACTGCCTGCGGGTATACGGTTGTTCTGAACTTGGTAGCGCGCGCCACACCGTGCAAAGCCTCATTCCACCAGTCAAACGCAGGTACGCCCAAACGCTCAATAGCGGGCGCACGATTGATCATCTGGTTTACTTTTTCGTCCAGCGTCATTTGCGCTACCAGGTCATTCACCCGGTCTTCAATAGATAGCGATGGATCTTGAAATTTATATTGATATTTTTTCTTTGTTACCAACGCTAATGTCGGCAACAAAAGCACCACAAGCAATAACAGGGTTAATTTGTTTGTAAAAAACTTTTTCATTTTAAGTATTTATTAATCAATTGGTTATACAGTGCAAGTTTATATTGTAAGTATACATACCTATTGATAAAGAAATAGGTATGCAATAAGATACTTTTGGGTTAAAAGCTTAACTGGTTAATTTTTTAAAAGTATAAATTAAAAAGAAATTATTGCAATCGATTTCAATATTATTTTAGTTACAGTATACTTGTTTTTTGAACGAATTTATGGATATTAAATAAAAAGCCATTATATTGACGGTCATTATTTAACCAATTAAAATTATGAAAAAACGATCAGCTTATAGTAGCCTGTGGATTTTAACCGCGCTTTTATTTGTGAGCAGCATTGCATTATCGCAAACAACGCCAACAAAATGGACTAAAAAAGAGGCCGATAAATGGGTAAAATCAAAGGTATGGGCACCTAACTTAAAACCTGATGCGGATGCATCTGTAAATAGCGTTGAATTTGCTACCCAGTACGCTGCCAACAAAGAAGGTTGGGATAAGGCATTTGCATTTTTAGCAAGTCCTGATCTGCCTAACTTAAAACCGGGCAGGGTTAATATTGATGGTGTAGATGGCGATAATGTATACGCCCTGGTGATGAATGATGTACCGAAAGACATTGACAAAACCAACTACGAAGTCCACAAAAAGTATGTTGACCTGCATTATGTAGTTGAAGGTAAAGAGAAAATAAACTATACCCTTTTCACCAATATTAAAAATGTGGTAACCCCTTTTGATGATGCAAAAGACATCGGTTACTATACCTATGACAAAGAGGATTATAACCTTACCGCCACCCCTGATAAATTTTTCTTATTTTTCCCCGCACAGGCACACCGGGCGCATATGAAAGTTAACGGCGAAACTGATAAAATTAAAAAAGTGGTTGTAAAGGTTAGATATATAAACCAATAACCATAAAAAGATATAAACAAAAAAAGCATGCTAAATAGCATGCTTTTTTTGTTTATTAAAACTATGTTCCAATTTATATCGTAATAACCTGCTTTTTAGCTGTAAGTAATTTTATAACTGTCCATGCTATTAAATATATAAAAGCACAAAAAGCAAATAATATAGTGTAAGCAATATGAGGATTTGCTGCATAATGATCTGTTAGTTTACCCACTACTTTTTGTATCAGGAAACCGCCAATACCACCGCCAAGGCTACCTATACCTATTACCGAGCCTACCGCCTTTTTAGGGAAAAAATCTGAAACGGTAGTGAATAAATTAGATGACCATGCCTGGTGCGCCGCTGCACCTACACACAATACAATTATAGCATAGGTTGATGCGTTATCGCCAAATATCTCTTTATCACCAAAATACTGTATGCTCAATAAACTCAATGGTATTACAGCCACAATAAACATGGCGCGCATCCTGGCATTGTAAACAGGCATTTTAAATTTGTTAATAAATAATAGCGGTAAGCTACCACCGCATAAGTTACCTAAAATAGATACCCCGTAAACAATAAAAGTAGGCCACTTTAACTGCTCGGTGCTCATACCAAATTGTTTATGCAGGTAATCCGGCAACCAGAATAATAGAAAGTACCATACGCCATCTGTAAAAAATTTACCCATAAAAAAGGCCCAGGTTTGCGGAAAGGTCAATAATTTCCACCACGAAACTTTTTCTTCTTTTACAGTTACATCTTCTGATGGTGCCGGATGTGCTACAACAGCATCAAGCGGTACGTTGTCGTCACTATGAATATAATCAAACTCTTCCTTTGTTAACTTCTTAGATTCAGCAGGTGTATTATACAGTAAAAACCAAAATATCAACCATATAAATCCAAACCCACCCGTTAACAAATAAGCCATTTTATAGCCGGTAATCAAGCCAAAATACGATAAGCACCACGGCACAAATAAAGCGGCAACCATAGTACCTATGCTGGTGCCGCTATTAAAC
>DASWOZ010000410.1:0-2316 GCA_036398535.1 Mucilaginibacter sp.
CAAAGGTAGTTTTTTTAATATCAAATAACCATACGCCATTCGGGGTTAAAAGAATAAAAATAGGCCATTGCGAGCATAGCGCGGCAACTCCTTGGCCTGGCAAAGCCCCCACAGGGTCAATGCCGCGTCATCCTAATTTAAACATTACTAAATTTTTTGTAACATTAAATGCCTGTTGGCGTTTTATATATATGTTTGTTAAAATTAACAGTAATTATTGATGAGGAAAGTTACCCGCTTTTTTTGGTTTTGTTCCGGAGCGCATATTGATACCTTAAAAAAATACCCTATCGAGCATAATAAATATGTAGGTATAGGGGCTACTATATTCTTTACTGCACTATTTGCCTGTTTGTCAGGTGGTTATGCCATGTATTTTGTTTTTAGCGGCAATGCCTTTGCTGTTGGCTTTGCCATGCTGTTTGGGTTATTATGGGGCACAGCCATTTTTAATATGGACCGTTATATTGTTGCCAGTATTAACAAGGAAGGCAGCACCAATCAGCAAATATTACAGGCCTCGCCTCGTATTTTACTGGCAATAATGATAGGTATAGTGATTTCGCGCCCGTTAGAGCTGAAAATATTTGATAAAGAAATCCGCCAGAAACTAAAAACCGCTTACCTAAAAGGACAGCATCGCAAAATTGATACTTTACAAAAAACATATCAGCAAAAATATGGTATGGAGTTGAGTAAGGCTGTTGATCTTAAAAAGGAAAAAGATTCATTAGAAAAAGATATTAACCGCTCCCGCTTCCAGCTGAATCAGGAAGTTTTTGGCGATAAAACCAACCAGACATCGGGTATTACCGGTTATGGCGCTTATGCTAAAGCTAAACAATCTGTTTTACAGGAAAAGGAAGACCGGTTGAAAACGGTTACCGCCGATGCTGATAAAATGGATCAGTACCTGGGCCAGCGTAAAAACTTTGAAGGTGTAAATGACCTGAAACTATTTACCGAACACCAACTGGATAGCCTCTCTAACGTGGCCGGCTTTGCCGACCGTAACTGGGCGCTGGGCCAGCTAACCTATAATGAAAACGGCACGCGCGATCTGGATACTTATATGGCCATATCATTTATCGGCTATTTGTTTATCCTGTTTGAATGTTTGCCGGTATTTGTAAAGCTGATGTCGCCCAAAGGACCTTATGATGTGGCCATGGCCAAAACAGCCCAGGCTAACCTTCATTTTGCTGAACGGGATAAAGAACGGGATATTAATGTAACCGACAGCCTTTTTGACCATACTTTAGAGGAAGACGTTCAACGTCGAAAAAAGATTATCTCCGGCCAGTCAGCTCATGATCTGGAGCGCTACAATTACGATTAAATTTTTCGTTAACACCTAATTTTGTTGCCTGCTATAAAATATTCTCATTTTATAGTAATTTGGCGTGATACAAATTATTGTTAATGAAAAATCTATACCTAACTACCCTCATTTCTTTGTTTTGCTGTGCTGCAATGGCTCAGGAAGGTAAACCCATTTACTATGCAATTTCATTTCCCAACGCTGTCCATCACGAGGCAGAAGTGGTAATGACCATTCCGCAAATTACCACCGGGCCTATTAAGTTACGCATGAGCCGTTCATCGGCAGGAAGATACGCAACGCATGAGTTTGGTAAAAACATTTATAACGTAAAAGCATATAATGTTGATGGCAGCGCCTTAACTATAAACCAGGTTGAAGGTGATATTTATGAGATACCCACACATAAAGAAATTGTAAAAGTTAGCTATACTTTATTTGGCAACTGGACAGATGGCACCTACACCGGCATTGATGCCAGCCATGCGCACCTTAATATGCCTGCCACCTTTATGTGGGTTGTGGGCCAGGATGCACGCCCTTTAAAATTTGAATTTGATGATCTTGAAAAATATAACTGGAAAGTAGCTACGCAATTAAAGCATGAAGGTGTAAATATTTATACCGCGCCAGGCATGCAATATATGATGGATAGCCCCACAGAGCTTTCGCAGTTTAATGAAACCAGTTGGAGCGTAGCCAATCCTGATGGTAAAAAACAGCGGATTAACTTAACTATCCACTCGGATGACGATAAGGAAACCATTGAAAAATTTGGTGGTATGGTGCAAAAAGTGGTACTGGAAGAGCAAGCCGTTTTTGGCGAACTGCCTGTATATGATTTCGGCGAGTATACTTTTTTAGATGATGTTTATCCGTCCAACTCCGGCGATGGTATGGAGCATCGTAACTCTACCTGCATTGTACAGGTTAACCCAAAAGTTGGCGGTAATGAAGTGCGATTGCTGGGCACCTTCGCTCACGAGTACTTTCAT
>DASWOZ010000411.1:0-12068 GCA_036398535.1 Mucilaginibacter sp.
CCGAAGTAAAAGGCACGCCAATTTTAGGTATTGACGTTTGGGAGCATGCCTACTATTTAAAATATCAAAACCGCCGCCCGGATTATCTGGCAGCGATATGGAACGTGATTAACTGGAGCCACGTTTCTGAATTATACGCGAAAGCGGTTTAATATTTATTTCCGGATGCGGAAGTTTGAATGCGGAATGGATAATTCCGGGTTCAGACTTCCGCATTTTTTAATTTAATGTGCTATATGAAAGCGATTGTCCTGGAAGCCGCCGATAAACCACTGGCCTGGAAAGAAGTGGATAAGCCTGTGCCGGGCCCCGGTGAGGTTTTAGTGAAGATAAAAGCCGCTGCCTTAAACCGCCGCGATTACTGGATAACCATTGGTAAATACGCAGGTATTAAATATCCAACCATTTTAGGTTCGGATGGTGCGGGTGTTGTGGTTGAAGCAGGCAGCACAAGCGGCAGCGAATGGCTGAATAAGGAAGTGATCATTAATCCCAGTAATTATTGGGGTGAGCATGAGGAATTTCAATCGAAGGATTTTAAAATATTAGGACTGCCTGAAGATGGTACGTTTGCCGAATATGTGAAAACCCGGGTTGAATATTTATATGCTAAACCTGCTTACCTTACTTGGGAACAAGCGGCTGCGTTGCCGTTGGCAGGGCTAACGGCCTATCGTGCTTTGTTTACCAAAGGTAAAGCTAAAAAGGGCGACGCCGTATTGATAGTAGGCGTGGGTGGCGGCGCAGGTACTTTTGCTTTGCAATGGGCGGTAGCCGCAGGCTGTAAGGTGTTTGTAACATCAGGCTCGGGCGAAAAAATTGAACGGGCAAGGCAATTGGGCGCATTGGCCGGCGTAAATTATAAAGCGCAGGACTGGGCCGAACAATTATCTCAACTGGTGGGTGGCTTTGACGTAATTATTGACAGTGCGCTCGGCGAAGGCTTTGCTAAATTGCCCGATCTTTGTAACCCCGGTGCACGCATTGTGTTTTTTGGCGGTACCGCGGGCGATATGCCAGCTATTAATGGCCGAAAGATATTTTGGAAGCAATTGCAGATATTAGGCACCTCCATGGGTACGCAAACTGATTTTAAAAATATGCTTAGTTTCATGGATGAGCATCAAATTATACCCGTGGTTGATGAAGTGTATCCGTTGGTGCAGGCTAATGAGGCCGTACAAAAGTTGGGTGATTCATCGCAGTTTGGTAAAATTGTACTGCAAGCTTAGGTATGTTGCAGTTAAGGGTTGAAGTTATTAAATGGGAAACTGCCGACACGGCTACTTTTTTCTTTGCCCCCACATCCGGTAAAAAAATAGAATATACTGCCGGGCAATTTATCACCTTAGTATTTACTCATCATGAGGAAGAAATCCGCAGGTCATATTCTTTAAGTTCATCGCCTGATGAGGGCCTGCTTGCTATTACTGTAAAGCGGATTACTAACGGCGAAATTTCCCGGTTTATGCTCACCAAAATAAAGGTGGGTGATATTATTAATGCCGTTGAACCTGCCGGGAGGTTTACCATCACCAATTTTAATGCACCAAAAGATATTATCCTTTTTGCCGGCGGTAGTGGTATAACACCTATATACTCGCAATTAAAGTATGTTTTAGCCCGCCCCGGAGACAGTAAGTTTACACTTATTTACAGCAGCCAGGATGCCGGCGCTGTTTTGTTTAGGGCCGGGCTGGACCAACTGGCAATTCAACATCCCGGCAGGTTAAAAATAATTTACCTGTTAAGCAGCGAGGGTAACAGGCTGAATAATATTATAGTAGAGCAACTGGTTAAACAGTATAGTAGCTTTGACAGCACAAAAGCTGAATTTTATTTATGCGGCCCGTTTGTGTATATGCGCATGATACGGCTTACGCTTTTATACATGGGTTTTGAACCCGACCAAATACGGAAGGAAAATTTTGTACTGGAAACGGTCGCCGTAAGCAGGAGCCCTATTAACTATCCACCAAAACCTATTCGAATTCATTTCAGGAATGAGCTGCATGATATTATCGTGTCCGAAAATCAATCTATCTTACAAGCGGCACTGCAAAATAACATTCCCTTGCCTTATAGCTGCCGTGAAGGGATTTGCTCGGCCTGTATAGCCAAATGTAAAGGTGGCGAGGTAGAAATGCCTGTAAATGATGTGCTTACCAATGCCGATCTTGCACAGGGCTGGGTATTAACCTGTACCGGGCACCCGGTAACGGATGATGTAGTGATTGAGGTTTTATAAATTGCAGCTTATACTTGTATCACCATAAGCTAAATGTATCCGCTACGATAGCGGGCCAGCCTGCCGAAGACGGGATTGCCACACTACGCTCGCAATGACATAGTTTGTTTTTATTACAATCATACCTCCATTCATCCTAATCTCCCGCCATGTCATTGCGAAACAAGGGCAATGCTAGGGGATATGTGCGGTTGAAGTAATCTCCTCGCTGATAAGGTAGCGGGTCAACTTATCGAAGACGAGATTGCCACGCTACAGCAATGACATAACGAATTGAACAGATCTATCACGGATAGCGAAGGATTTTATAAACAGAATAAGTAGCCCATCGAAAGGGCGTCAGCTGAACTGCACTAATTAAATGATTTCAAGTTTGCTTTAAATGCCATTATTTTGCCCAAACCTTATTCTCAACCTTTATCCTAACCGAAAGCATTATCGCGTTTAAAACAGTAAAAATTATGGCAGTATAGTACAAATGGAATACTAAGGGAATAATCGCTATTTCACAGATCACCTCACCATAGTTTGGATGTTTAAATATTTTATAAGGCCCTTTCTTTACCGGATAAACACCGGGTATACGATATATTTTAGTGTTCCAATATTTACCTAATGAACTTAGCGCCCAAAATTTAAAAAGCAACACTAAAATAAACAGCCCCAAAAACAGGTAATCAATGGGTGTATTGGGCCTTAAAATGTATTCGGTTATAATAGATATGATAAATAGCGTATGCATGGCTACAATATAGGGGTAGTGGCTTTGCCCATATTCTACAGCACCCTGGCTCAAAAGCCACTTTTCATTCCTGCCGGCTATAAGTAATTCTGATAGCCGCTGAACGATCAGGAAGGAGATGAAGAGAATAAAATACATATTTACGATTAGCTTATTTATTAAAATAGGGCTGTGCAATTTCCCCTTTTAAGGAAGAACCTGCTGGTTATTTAGTTAGTTTTAATAATACCATCTCGCTCGAAAAACCGGGGCCCATAGCCATCATTAAACCATAACCATCCTCAAAACCTTCGGTCATAAATTTTTCCAGTACATATAAAACCGTAGCGCTCGACATATTGCCATAGCCATTCATCACTGCGCGGGTTTTGTTCAGGAAATCTCCTTCTACGGCCAGTGCATCTGTATAGGCATCCAATACCTTTTTACCACCAGGATGGAATATGAAGTTTTTAATATCGCTGAGTTCTAATCCCTGTTTTGTTAAAAATTCGGTAACATCCTCTTTAACATGTTCATGTATAAAAGTGGGAATATCTTTTGAAAATAATACCTTAAAGCCGGTATCCTGAAATTCCCATCCCATTACATCTAATGAGTCATAGTATAATTTACTGCTGGATGCCACATATTGCACAGCCTGATCGGTACCATGATTATCACCCTTAATAATACAAGCTACAATCCCATCAGAGAACAAACTGGAGCCTATAAAATTGCTTTTGCTGTAATCGCTTTTAATTAAAGTTAATGAGCACAGCTCTACAGCTACTAATAATACTACAGCATCCGGATTTGCTTTAGCTACTGTATTTGCCTTTGCCATACCGGATACACCGCCGCCACAACCCAACCCAAAAATGGGGGTGCGGTTAATATGCGGGTTGAGCCTTAATTTATTAATGATGAGGGCATCCATGCTTGGGGTAGCCAGGCCCGTGGTTGACACAAAAAGAATATCGGTTATGTCTTCCTTTTTAATATTGGCTTTAACTACACATGCTTCAATAGCCTGGGTTGTATATAGCAGGGTATTGCTTATATACTCGTTATTGCGTTCTTCAAAAGTGTTGGGCACAGCATAATAGGAAAGCGGCTTACAAAAATTACGGGTGACGATCTCCGTATTGTCAAATGCAAATATCAGCCTGTCTGTTTGCGGAAAATTAGCCGAAAACATTTCCTGGGCCTGTTTTTTTACGTCCTGCTGATCTGTTTTAAAGGGAAGATCGATCTTTGAAGTGGCTGCTATAAAAGGCATATAAGTTAAATACGTTGATGGCTTATTATGGGTTGCTTATGCCTTTAAATTGTTGTAATGTACAGATTTTTCTCAATAGCTAACTCCGTGTACTACTAACGTTTGTTTTGTACACTTGTTATTACACTGTAGCGAATAGCTATTTAAATATGACGTAAACAAAAAGGCAACCCGCCGGATTGCCTTTTTGTTTTAATATTAGCTTAACTGCTTGCCGTTTTATTTAGCTGCAGTCACGCGATAGCTCTCAGGCGCGCCTAAGTAGCTTGTTTTAACTCCGCCTTTGTCAACAACTATCTTTTCAACAACTACCTGAGGATTCATTAGCCAATATTTAATGGTGTGTTTACCAGGTGTAGTAATATAATGTGTAGTGATCAGTTCTTTAGCTTCATTTGCAGAGTGCGCTTCCATTACATTTTCCGCCATTTTCCAATCAGCTATCAGTGGATCGATGTTTACTTTTTGCGGAGCCTCATTATCTACCGATATAGCATACCAAAGCCCTTTGCCATGTGTCGGATCAACCGAAGGAGCAGTATAAACATGCAGTTTTACCATTCCTGTATCCGCAATATTTACTTCATACTCTAAATGTGGACTATTACCTGACGGATTTTCTATTTTAGCAGCAGTAACAGGAGTAGCTTCTATACCATCAAGTGTACGGCCACGGTCAGGTAATATCAGCCATTTAACTTTATCGCCATTTACCATTTTACTATAATGTATAGCCTCCATTGATGCATATCCATTGGCTAAAACAAAGCCCGAAGTTGGTGCTGGTATACTGTTATTCACCATACAGTTCACAACTACCTTGCTGCCATTGGCTCCTGTAATTGTAATTGGCACCTGTTTAGTTCCTTTTGGTGCTTTTGCCCAATCCACACTAACCCACAAGCGGGTTTGATGATCAATTGACCCGGATGGAACAGATATTTTAACATAAGGAGCAGCAGTTGTTACGGTATAATTAAATGGTTGCTGGCCTCGATTAAATATTTCGATATAGCGCGAAGATGTATTTGAATATTTAGTAAACTCAGGCAAAGCAGCTGCTGATTGTTCTTTCGGCCACCATGCAGATGAGCCTTCAACAGATACGCCCATTTCTGCACCGACAGACGGAGTAACGTTAACAAAATCAGGCAATTTATTTGCCTTTGGTTCGGTCCATGACATATAACCTATATGTATTTCATCCATCATATGCTGCCATTTTCCATTTGCTAAGGTGTCATTATAATATCTGGAAATTGCGGCATCCTTATCAAAATCTTTTTGAGCTAATGCTGCTTCGTCATTAGCAGATACACGGCCTTGATCGCCATACCATTTATTTTTAAAGGATGCTAAATACATTTCATTGTAATTAGCGCTCGCAATTACCGGGTGCAGCACCAACTCATAATAAGTATCTTTATACTGCGCAGGTATTTTTTTGCCTAATGCAATTGCCTTATCTCTTAGTTTATTATAGTCAGTAACAACAGTTTCAAACTCCCTGTAGTCGGTTAAGCTATAAGGCGTGCTGGTTTTTACATTTGTTGGGGCTACTAATTCGGGCTTGCGCCTGCCGTTATATTTGCCATAGGTAGTAATAATATAAGCTATTTCTGAAGCGTGCCCGGGGCCAAATTGCTGGGCAACCCAGTTTTCGGTATATTTTTGCAGGCTATTTGCAGGATATTTATGAGGGTTCCATGCATAATCTAAAAAGAAGCTTATCGGAAACTCTAATGCCTTCAAATCACCAACATTAACCACCCATTCTTTCTGTACGCCATACTCATAAGCAAGGTTTAATTGCTCCCAGGCATGTGGCAGCGGGTTTGAATTTACCCATTGATAATTACGCGGGCCACCATGATAATCAAAGTGATAATATATGCCATACCCACCGGGATTTTTAGGTTCATTTAAATCAGGCAATCTTCTAACGTTGCCCCAGTTATCATCACAATATAATAATTCAATATCACCCGGAACACGCATACCGGCATCATAATAATCTTGTACTTCTTTATATAATGCCCATACCTGCGGCGTTTTAGATGGGTCTTTATGAGTTACTTCGGCTATGGATTCGCGTTGTTCCTTTATTACCTGTTCAAGTAACGACACTAATTCTTTTGTATTGCCATTACCCATTGCCTTGTCCCCGTCTCCGCGCATACCAATGGTAGTAAGTATTTCTTTATCGCCGTTACGTGCAATGCCGCTTTTCCAGTATTCTTTTAGTGTAGTCCCGTTAGTAGAATAATCCCACTCTTTTTGATGCGGACCGGTAAGTTTTTCGTTATAACGTGCCCATTCTTTTTGAGCGCGTGTCATAGGCTCATGATGCGATGTTCCCATAATTATGCCCATTTTGTCGGCAAGTATTGGATTATCAGGGTCGTCATCATTAAAAGCATTGCTCCACATGGCGGGCCATAAGAAATTCCCTTTAAGCCTAAGCAAAAGTTCAAACATGTGTTCATACATAAAATGGTTTACCCCCTTATCCATAATCTGGCCATTTAATAATGATAGTTTGGTGTTTTGACCTGCATATTTAGCTTTTGCCCATCCTAAAAATGAAGGGCCTTCATCATTAATAAATATACCGCGGTATTGTATTGCCGGTTCTCCATCTGTATGGCGACCTGTTAATATATATAAATTACTTTTATGGGAAACAGGCACATCGGCCCACCAATACCATGGTGATACGCCAATTGCTTTAGACAGATCATAAATACCATATATGGTTCCGCGCTTATCACTACCGGCTATTACAAAAGCGGTTTCAACGCCCGGCATGGGGTTTTTAACTACCTGCGAGATATACATCTCATTTTTGCCTGCTAAACCGTTAAGGTTTATTTTTTTATTTTTTAGCAGATTATCAATCAGCGGGCTTTTGCCCAGCGTGCCAATAATTACCACTTCTTTGCCTTTAACTTCACCTGTTGATAACACAGGCCCGGCATTGGTAACTGCTTTAATATCTGTTTGCAGGTTTTTTGCTGCCATCATTACACCCTCGTAATCTGCATCGCTTATAAATATAGGTGCTGATTTGCCGGCGGCCGACAGGGTGAGCGCACCCGCAACCTTTTTTACAGATATATAAGGTACATCAACGGCATATACGGCGTTGTTGCCGGCTGCAATAAACAACAACGACAATACAACACCGGCAAAAAACCGGTTGGTAATTAACTTAACCTTTTGCCGGCCAAGATTTTTAATTCTTCTTTTCATTTTTATGTAATTTATATTAGGTGCTTTTTAAAAGTTAATTACGCCCTGGTAAGCCTTTTTGGGCTTCATATCGCGGTCAAATAATAAGGGGTAATTTTTTCTGCCCGGTACCGGGTAATTGTCTAACCAGGTACTTCTGTCGGATAGGTTCCAAAACGTAACGCCGGTTATCACGTTTTTATATTTGCGGAATATTTTAAAAATCCCGGCATACATATCCGCCTGTTTCTTTTCTAACTCAGGCGTAAAGGTGTCAGACTCGTCCGGGCGTTTGGCACGTCGGTTCTTTTCCCACGGGTATATAGAAATATCCAATTCAGTAAATTGTATCTTTAAACCTAATGAAGCGAATTTTTTGATGGTAGCTTCCAGATCTTTATTGCTTGGTTCATATAATGACCAATGCGCCTGCAAGCCTACACCATTAATAGGTACATGGGCATCAACCAGTTTTTTTAATAGTTTATATACACGTTCGCGTTTTTCGGGTCTTTCAGTATTATAATCATTATAAAAAAGTATGGCATTGGGGTCGGCCTCATGCGCGTATTCAAAAGCTTTTACTATAAAATCCTCTCCGCATATCTGGAACCATAATGAGTTGCGTAAAAATTTGGTACTATCATCATCAATGGCCTCGTTTACTACATCCCAGGCATATATTTTCCCTTTATAACGGTTAACTACTGTGGTAATATGGTCTTTTAATCGCTTTAGTAGTACTTCCTTAGTTACCTGGATACCCTGTGCATCTTTAAACAGCCAATTAGGTGTTTGCTCATGCCAGCATAAATTATGGCCGCGCACTCTTATATTATGTGCCTGAGCAAAAGCTACAATCGAATCTGCATCCCTCCAGTTATACCTGTCTTCGGCCGGATGGATAGGCCCCATTTTCATGGCATTTTCAGGAGTTATACTATTAAACTGGCTTACTATAAAATCGGCCTGTTCTTTATTTTTTAATGATTGCGGGGAAACAGCAACGCCAATTGGGAAATAGTTTTTATAATAATCCTTTAATCCCTTTTCATTTGCCGGCTGCGCGACAGCTACTGTTGAATAAAGGGATAAAAAAAATAAAATAGCAAATAGCATAGTTACTATTGCTGCTTTAGATACGGTGTGTAGCCTGGTCATAAATTGGTATAGTATAATAAATTGTATTAATAGGTTACTGGCTGGTTATACCAGTGATTGCAATGATCACTATATATATAAGGTATAGGCGCTGTAAAGCATTATTGGCTGATATACCGGTAATATTATTGCAATCGATTACAAATATATATGAAATATAAGCAGATAAATGCAATATATAACCCTTAACAACTATTTTACAAAGCCTTTTTAGTGAAAAAAGTGCTGAATTTAAGGCATTTAATGCCTTAAATCTTAATAGCGCGGGCTGAAATTAAAAATTGCTAAAAAAATATTACCGAGCATATTTTAGAGATTTGCAATCTAAAATTAGTGGCATTATCAATTTTTCATTTTTTTTAATGCTTTATAATTAATCTGATAATAAATTGAAGAAATAAGCACCTAAATTTTTGAACACAATAATTTTTTGAAAAAAAAATTATTTGCAATCGATTGCAATTTTAAATTTTCTTTTTACTTTTATCAAAGTTAAACCGACTATAACCAAAGTTTCTTATTACAATTTTTATGAACCATTATAAATGCGGCCATTAATATGTTGTGATTTTTTACAATGGATAAACAACCTAAATATTTATAAACCAATACCAAACACTTATTAATTAACAAACCAATTTTTTAAACCAATTAAAAATTAA
The DNA here is from genome assembly GCA_036398535.1 of Mucilaginibacter sp. GTDB lineage: Bacteria > Bacteroidota > Bacteroidia > Sphingobacteriales > Sphingobacteriaceae > Mucilaginibacter. Next base: position 9,306 of record DASWOZ010000411.1, read on the forward strand.
ACATGGTAAAAAGCGGACTTTAGAATATCCTAAAATGCAATTGAGGCCATCCGGCTATTAATTGCTCAGTCAAAAATACCAGCCATTTTACGAATGCATTAAGTAATGTGCAGGTATGTCTAAATGCAATAATAATTAACACTTTCTAATTAGTACTTAAAAAAAATTATGCAACAATTTACTATCAATTAATTAATTATGGAAAAACTTAAACTTATTAAATGTTGGAAGACATTGCTTTTGCTTATTAGCTTAAGTATGTTTTCAGGAACGATTTTTGCCCAGGGCATCACAATCAGGGGTAAGGTGGTTGATGATAAAAATGAACCCCTTATTGGTGCCACTGTTAAGGTAAAAGCGAGCCCAACTACCGCAACAACAACTAACGTTGCCGGTGATTTTACTTTACGTGTACCTGAAAATACTACTATTGTAACTGTGTCTTACATAGGTTATGTTTCTTCAGATATTACGCTTAAACCGGGTACTACCACCTTAGGTAATATCATTTTAGCTAATGATGCTAATAGCCTTAATGAGGTAGTAGTAGTAGGGTACGGTGCTCAAAACAAACGCGACGTAACCGGTTCTATCGCACAAGTTAGCGCTTCAACTTTGCAGGAATCTCCTTCATCAAACTTTGTTGATGAGTTAAAGGGCCGTACCGCGGGTGTTGATATTGTGAGCAATAGCTCTGGTCCGGGCGCTTCAGGATCTATCCGTATCCGCGGTAACCGTTCAATGGCTACCAGTTCGTCTGCTGCCGACCAGTTAGATCAACCATTATACGTAGTGGATGGTATTCCGTTTACCGGCCAATTAAATGACATTAACCAGGACGATATTGCCAGCTTGGAGATTTTGAAGGATGCTTCTGCAACCGCTATTTACGGTTCAAGGGGTTCTGGTGGTGTTATTTTAATCACTACCAAAAGGGGTAAAGTTGGTAAAGGTGTAGTTAGCTATAATGCTTATTATGGTGTAAGCAGCATCTTAGGCGAAATTCCTGTTTTTAACGGCCCTGAATATGCGGCATTTAAAGCTGAAGCCGCTGCGGGTTCTGATAACGGTACTACCGCTTACCCACTAACAGCACAAGATCAAGCCGGCCTGGCAGCAGGTACCAACACCGACTGGCAAAAATTGATCTATCAGAAAGGTTATACTACAGATCAAAACATTGATGTATCTGGTGGTGATGAAGCTACTCAATACAGCTTAGGCGGCGGTTATTTTGTACAAACAGGTAATACTAAAAATTTAAGGTTTGAAAGATATTCCTTACGTACTACCATTGACCATAAAATTGGCAAAAACATTCGTGTAGGTATCAATACGTTAAATACATTAAGCTACAACAACAATCCAGGCGGTACAGGTTTGGTAGGTACAGCTTTAAAAATCAGCCCGCTTGTATCTCCGTATCTGCCAAATGGCGAGATCAATATTTTCCCCTTTACCGGATCAATTGACGCGCCTTCTTATATCAACCCGCTATTTGCTACAACTAATCCGGGCGCTGTATATAATAACACCCGCAGGCTATCAACATTTAATACCTTATATGGTGAGGTTAGCTTTGCAAAATACTTTAAATACCGCATTAATGTTGGTTTAACATTTAACCAACAGCAACAAGAGCAATACAATGGTATTTTTTCAAGTGCAGCTATTACTAATTCAAGCTTAACTACTGCGAGTGTTGCCAATTCAGAGTATTATAAATACACTTTAGAAAATCTTTTAACTTTTGACAGAACTTTTGGAAAAAGTAAAGTAGGTTTCACCGGTTTATTCAGTGCTGAAAAAACACATAGCGATAATAATTATTTCCAGGGTACCGGTATCCCATTTGATTATATCCAGGCCAGTAACCTTGGCCAGGCTATTACCATTAATTCAGCCGCCAATCAAAATGCTTATGCCGAAACCGGTTTAGTGTCTTACATGGCTCGTGTTAACTACTCATATGATAGCCGTTACTTATTAACAGCTACAGTACGTGTGGATGGTTCATCCGTATTGGCTCCGGGCCATAACTATTATACTTACCCTGCATTGGCTTTAGGTTGGAACATTACTAACGAACAATGGATGAAAGATGTTCAAGCTATTGACAACTTAAAATTTAGAATTGGTTATGGTAAAACAGCCAACCAGGGTGTTGCAGCTTATACCACTTTAGGCGGATTAGGCGCAAGCCCTTATGAATATGGTAACAACACTGCCGGCAACCAGCCCGGTTACCGTGTAACTAATTTGGCTAACTCTAGTTTAGGATGGGAAAGCACAGGTGAGTTTAACGCCGGTTTTGATTTTGGTTTATTTAAAGACCGTTTAACAGGTACTATCGACGTTTATACCCAAAAAACTACCGGTATATTGGTTGCCGCGTCTTTACCTCCAAGTAATGGTGCAAACAGCCAAACCAATAATTTTGGTGCATCATCTTCCAAAGGTTTAGAGATCACTTTAAGCAGTATTAATATCCGTAACCAAGGTGGTTTTAGCTGGTCAACAGATTTTAACATTGCCTTTAGCCGTGAACGTATTGATGCACTTTACAGCGGTGTATCTGCTGACATTAACAACGGATGGTTTGTAGGCCAACCTTTAACCGTTATTTATGACGTTAAAAAATTAGGAATCTGGCAAACTGGTGATCCTGGTTTAGCTAAGCAAACTTCTCCGGTTGAAAGAGTAGGTATGATTAAAGCGCAGGATATAAACGGTGATGGTAAAGTTGATGCAAGCGACAGACAG
>DASWOZ010000412.1:0-1969 GCA_036398535.1 Mucilaginibacter sp.
TCATATATCAATTTGTTATCTGTGTTTTTAAACCATTAATTCAGCGCCCATTTTTTCGGTTTGACTTAACAGTATAATCCGGGCGCAAGCTGGGAGCCATCTTCATGGCTGCATCAATTAACTTGCCTGGGTACATTAGTACTCCTTCGTCAAATCCTTTTAAACCGGTAAAATTATTCCCTAAGGTAGTCCCAGCCTCCAGTTCGACCAGTTCAAAATATTTTAATAAGATATTATTTGAACTGGTTCATCCTTTGTTATGATTATTTAGTAAAACAAAGATGGGGTTAATATTGTCTGATAATTTGTAAGAATCAATCCATTATTTATCAATATCAAACATGTTTGTTACCGCGCGCTGCAAAGCGTGTATTAAATGCACAACTTAAAGTATTAGAAAACAGGAGAATTATTGTAAATGATATATAGTATCAGCTATCGCCTAAAGTGGTGTGCGCTTTTACCGTATTAGTAAAATGTTTTGCTTAGAAATAGGCAAAAAAATATAATTAACTAATAAAATTAATCATTTATTATGCTTTTTTTAATCGAACGGCCCTTAATTTACCGCAGATTGTTCCAATCTTAATAACCAGTTTAACCAATTTATTAACCCAATTAAATTAAAATGAAAAGAATTTTATTTATCTTTTTTATGTTTTTTGTAACTATTAACAGTTACGCGGCATATTTTAAAAGTGCTGTAATAAGCCCACCGCCTATTACAATTACCGGCCAGGTAAAAGACGCACAAGGTGGACCTATGGTTGGTGTAAGTGTAAAAGTGAAGGGCACCTCTAACGGCGCGCAAACAGACGTCAACGGAAATTTTAAGTTAGAGGCGGCAGACACCGCAACGCTTGTATTTAGCTTTATTGGCTACGTGGAACAAAGCGTACCGGTACACGGGCAAACTACATTAAATATCACCATGGAGGAAGCTTCTAATGTTTTGCAGGAGGTGGTAGCAGTTGGTTACGGTACACAAAAAAGAAGTGAGATTACCGGCGCCAGTAGTAGTGTAAGCTCCAAAGAAATTGCTAAACGGCCAATTACCCAGTTAGGGCAAGCTTTACAAGGTACAGTTTCAGGTATTGCGGTTACCAGCGCTAATGGGCAGCCGGGACAGGGGCCACGGGTTACGATAAGGGGGGCCAATTCCATTACCGGAAACACGCAACCGTTATATGTTACTGATGGTAATATTGGTGCTGCACCTGATGATCCGAATGATGTTGAAACAATGGAAGTTTTAAAGGATGCTGCTTCAACTGCTATTTATGGTTCAAGGGGTTCAAATGGTGTTGTTTTAATCACCACAAAATCTGGCCATGCTGGTAAAGTACGTGTTGATTTCAATACCTGGGTGCAAAACAATCAAATGCCTAAAACGCTTGATTTAATGGATGCATATGATTTTGCAAGATCTGTTAATAATCAATTTGTTTCTACCGGGCAAACACCCGCTTTTACGCAGGCTCAGCTTGACGGTTTTAAAGCAAATGGTGGTACAGACTGGCAAAAAGCACTTTTTACAAAACCTTGGGTACAATATTATGATGCTGCTGTTTCTGGTGGTAATGATGCTGTTACCTATCGTGTATCTTTAGGGTACCTGGATCAGCCCGGTACAATACTTAATACGTATTATAAACGGACAACATTCAAATCAAATACAGATATTAAGCTTAATAAAAAGATGGATTTGAGAGTTATTCTGTCAGCATCCATTCCTCAAAACCACAATAACAGTTATGGCGGTGGCTTAGGCGATCCGTTTAACCAGGCTGTAGAGTGGGACCCTACATCTCCTATCAAAGATGCTTCCGGCGCGTATATTAATCACTCAAAATACGCTTCTATCCAATTTAACCCTGTAGAGCAGGCTTTAAGCCAGGCTGACGATGGATCGGCTACAAACCTAAATGGTACGGCAGTATTTAATTACCACATTTTAAAAGATCTGACA
>DASWOZ010000413.1:0-2430 GCA_036398535.1 Mucilaginibacter sp.
AGTTATAAGCGATATTATTTTTGATGTTTAAATTAGTTATGAAACACCTTAATATTACGGTTAAAGGCAAAGTACAGGGCGTGTTTTATCGTGCAGCTACCAAAGCGGTTGCCGATCAGCTAGGGGTTAGAGGATCAATCAAAAACCTGCCCGACGGTGATGTATTTATCGAAGCCGAGGCCGATAAGCCTACCCTGGATATGTTTTTGGATTGGTGCAATGAGGGCCCCGAGGAAGCTTCTGTAACTTCTGTAGAAAGCCATGAAGGCGAATTAAAAAACTATCGTAATTTTGAAGTTATGAAAAGGGGCTTATTTAAATAACAGCCTCAATCACTTAATTACAAAATTCTATTGTCAACAGCTAAAAAATTTGCAGGGCAAACTGCCATATATGGTGTAAGTACAATTGCACAACGCTTATTAAGCTCATTACTTACTCCATTATATACCACCGCTTACCGCCCTGCCGTATACAGCATTTTCAGTACCATGTTTAGCTATGCCTCTATTTTGCAGGCAATATTGGCTTTCGGCATGGAAACCACCTTTTTCAGGTATCTCAATAAGTTTTCGGACAAAAAGAGCCAGGTATATAATAATGGCTTTTGGGTGGTGTTTATGATGACCATTGCGTTTTTGCTATTAACACTTCCGTTTACACATTCACTGGCAGGTTTTATAAAAATAGGCAAAGACACTCCTCAGGACGAATTTGAGCGATACATCAAATACTTTGTAGGGATACTTATTTTAGATGCCTGGTGCGTAATTCCGTTTGCTAAACTCAGGGCAGATGGCCGGCCAATAAAGTACGGGGCTATCAAGGTGATCAACATAATTATCATGTTTTCACTAAACCTGGTTTTTATATTCCTGGTACCTTATATAATTAAACATGATTTAGCAGGTGCAAACTGGTGCAGGCAGTGGTTTGTACCGGGTTGGATAGGGTATGTGTTTTTATCAAATCTGGTAGCCAGTTTTGTTACGTTGCTTTTATTAATACCAGAATTATTGCAAATAAAACTCAGGTTTGATGCTCAACTTTTTGGTGACATGCTGCTTTATAGCTGGCCTATTTTGGTAGCCAATCTATCTTATATCATTAATGAAAATCTGGATAAGCTGTTATTAGGGAAACTGCTACCTGATAGTATAAGTGAGCATGAGGTGGGCGTGTACTCTGGCTGTGCGCGTATATCTATATTCCTGAGTATTTTTATACAAGCTTTCCGGCTGGGTGCCGAGCCTTTCTTTTTCAGCCATGCTAAGAACAAAAATTCGGGCCAAACCTATGCCCGTATTATGGATTATTTTGTAATAACCGTATGTGTTATATTTTTAGGCGTAGTGGCCAATATTGAAATATTGAAATATTATGTACACAATAAATCATACTGGGAGGGGCTGAATGTAGTGCCGCCGCTACTTTTTGGTTATGTGAGCCTGGGTATCTACATGAATTTATCGGTATGGTATAAACTGTCTGATCAAACTAAATACGGTTTATACATATCCGGTATTGGCGCTATATTGACTATTGTGCTTAATGTACTGTTCATCCCTAAATATAGCTACATGGCGTCTGCCTGGGTGTCGCTTATTGCGTATGCAACTATGATGGTGCTGTCGTACATCTGGGGGCAAAAAAATTATCCTATCCCATATAATTTAAAAAAGAACCTGGTGTATATTATTTCGTCTATTTTGCTCGTTTACTTATCATTCTATGTATTTAAGCGTAATATATTTATAGGCGATATAATGCTGCTATTATACATATCAGCAGCGTTTTATTTTGAACGCAAAAACTTAAGAGCTATATTTAATCGATGATTATCAGGATAATTAACAAGTCAAAAAACGTGCTTCCGGCTTATGAAACCGTTCATGCCGCGGGTATGGACCTGCGTGCCGATTTGGAAAGTACCATATCGCTTAAGCCTATGGAGCGCAAGTTAATTGCTACAGGGTTGTATATTGAGCTGCCCGAAGAATTTGAGGCGCAGATACGCCCGCGCAGCGGTCTGGCTTTTAAGCATGGGATAGGTATTGTTAATTCACCGGGCACAATTGATGCGGATTATCGCGGCGAGCTGAAAGTATTGCTGATCAATTTTTCTGACCAGGTGTTTGAAATAAATTCTGGCGACCGGATAGCCCAAATGGTGGTTGCCAAACACGAAAAAGTAAACTGGGAAGAGGTTGAGGTTTTAAATGAAACCTTACGGGGCGAGGGCGGTTATGGCCATACAGGGGTTTAATAAATTAAGCAAACAAATGAAGTTAAAAGCAAATAGGAAATTTAAAAATAGGCTACAGGTGGCAATTGCGCCGGTAACCTTTATTGGCGTATTTTCTATTTTATGGCCAGCTTTAAGCTTAGCGCAAAACGTAGCGCCTGTGAAGGATAATGCTGCTGTAATTG
>DASWOZ010000414.1:0-8492 GCA_036398535.1 Mucilaginibacter sp.
TAGGCCAGCCAAATGCGGCTTTAAACTGAAGCTTTTTATTTATAATGTCATTGACCAATTGTTCCCATGTTTTTCCTGTTACTTTTTCTAACATAGCGGCTGCAATGGTATAACCAGCATTCGAATAGTTATAACCGACCAAACTATTAACCGCGACAGGTTTTTCTCTTAAAAGATAAGCTGCAAATTGTTGTCTTTGATTAGCTTTATTGCCTTTAAATTCAGGTAATTCATTGCGTTCAATTTCGCTGGTATAAGGTTCTATTCTACCCTTATGTGACAGTAAATCTTGTAATGTAACTTGATAGTAAGCGCTGTTAGATTGATTTTTCCATTCCGGAAAAATATCAAATATTTTAGTTGCCCATTTTATTTGATTATGTTCTACTATATAAGCAGCTATGAATCCTGTTATGGCTTTCGTATTTGAGCCTAAATGAAAGTAATCGCTGCTTCGGGCAGTATCTTTAGCTGTATGATCGCCCAACTTATGATACCCAAGGTATTCCTGTTGCACAACAATATCCGGCGTTATAATTGCAAACGCCATTTCAGGAATTTCATACTTTAACCTTATACTGTCGGCTTTTTTCGCAAGGGATTGTGCGCTACAATGAACATAACTAATTATAAAAAAAATTGTAATATGTTTCAGGTTCATAAATCAATAATACTAATATTAGTTGATACATGTTGCTATATAATAAGCTATGTACTCAATTAGCTTCCTGGCGACTGCCCAGCAATGAAATAAGGAGGATTGGGCTTACAAATAAGATAACCCGGTAAATCCGTTGCTGTCGTAATATACAGGTTCAAACGTTTCTTCGGCTAATTCACAATTTACCTTCATGGAGGTGAAGGTTACGTTGCCAAAAATATTGGCTAAGGCCGTATCGGCAGCATCGTGGCCGGTAGCTATTTTAATCATCCCGTTAAGTGGTACAAGTTTTGTGGCATCAAACAATATCCAATTGCCATCCAGATAAGCCTCAAAGCAGGCATGGAAATCTGCCGGTTTTAACTGATAAGCATAACCGGTAAAATAACGTGCGGGTATAGTTAACGCGCGGCACAGGGCAATGCCCAAATGTGCAAAGTCGCGACAAACACCGGCTTGCTCGGTTACGGTGTCATAGGCAGAGGTTTGCGCGTCAGAGAATCCACTTAAATATTGTACATTTTTATTGATCCAGTCGGTAAGCGCGATAACTTTTGAAAACGGGTTTTCAATATGCCCAAACATATTATTTGCCAGTCTGTATAACTTATCAGATTGGCAATAACGGCTGGGATATAGATAAGGTAATATTGAAGTATCAAACTGGGCCACAGGTATCTCGGGCTTGTGCTCATGATCAGATAAAGTATAAAAATTATCAACCGTAGCTTTGTAAGTTACTTTAACCTTGCCTGCATCAGCAACCTCAAAGCGCATTAGCCGGTTCTCGCCATTGGCAGATAGTAATTCTTCTACTTTAATATAAGGCTCAACCATAAAAGATTCGTCTAAAACGGTTTGATGAGGCGTTCTTAAAGCGTTGATATTTAAAATCAAAGTACTCGCAGACCGCACTGTATATTCCATCTCCGTGAATACATTGAATTTCATAAGCGTTGTTTAATCTAATTTATTAAAAGTGGCATCCATCCATTCATCAGATACATGCTCTAAGGCCGATTTTAATTGTTCTGCCCATTCGGTTGATATGTTTTCCAGGTCTTTCTTTTCATATCGTTGCTCAATAATATGAAAGCTGTTTTTTCTGTATATCGCTACATCAATAGGGAAATCCACATTGTTTGAACTTACCCTGGTTGAATCGAAAGAAAGAAATCCTGCTTTTAGCGCCAGCTTTAAGCTGGAGTTTTCGTCCAGGGTACGGTTCAGTATGGGTTTACCATGCCCCGAGTTGCCGATGATAATAAACGGCGCTCCCTGTCCTAACTCCACCCAATTTCCTTCGGGGTACAACAAAAATAGTTTATGTTCATCATCATCTTTTAGCTGCCCGCCAATTATGCTATGCAGGTCAAAGTTAAAACCTGCTTTTTCTAATGATTCTTTATCCTCTTTAGCTACCCTTTTTATCTGTTCGCCAAAGGCATTTACGGCTTTGTACAATTTATTAAATTCTGTTGTTTCCAGTAACTCTGTAAAATATACAATAGCTTTATCCCTGGTTGATCTTAGCCCGCTGGTCATGATAAAAAGCGAAAAGCCATCTTTTTGTTCTATGGTGATCTTCTTTTTTACAGTAGTGTCAGTTCCTGATGTGATACGTGTATCAGCAATGGCTAATAAACCTTCTTTTACCTTAATTCCTAAGCAATAAGTCATACAAATAATTCAGAATACGTTGTAATATTTGGGGCCGCCAAAGTAATTAAATTAAGGGATAAATATTAATTATCCTAAACAGAAAAAAACTTTTTTGAGCCATTTAGCTAAAAATTGATTGCGGGATAAGATTTTACAAGTGATCAGGGAAATCGCTTTTAAAATTCCTTAGCTCTCTTTGCACGCAGCGAAGAGAGGGTAAAACTGCTGATTTATTTAAAAAGTTATTTCCCGGTGCAAATAATTAAACTTAGCCTATTATTTGGCCGAAATATTTAATTTAGCCCGGATTGTTAATGCTGTAACTAACAGGTGTTAACAGCTATACCGTATCACCTAACTATTAATGAAGCCATTTTATATTTTAAATGTTGTAGTCCTGTTGGTTTTGCTGGGAAGCAAAACCTATGCGCAACAAAAAAATATACCTCTTGCCAAAATTTATACAGACAGCGCTTCGCGTAAGTTGAAAGATACCACCAATGTCATAGTGAACGGTACGCCACAAAAAGATATTTACAATGTGATAGGAGGGCTGTTTCATAAAGCAGCGGCTCCAATTAAAGATTCTATTGGTTCAAAGCCGGTTATTTCTATTGCACCCGCAATTGGTTATACCCTGGTAACCAAGCTGGCCTTGGTATTATCGGGCAATGTCACCTTTCGTACGGATTCAACTGCACGAATATCCACTATAATTGCGAGTACGGATTATACACAAAACAGGCAGTTTACACTACCGGTACAAACCAGTATCTGGACTAAAAATAACACCTATAATTTTGTGGGTGATTACCGGTACTTTAAATATCCGCAAAGTACTTTTGGCTTGGGGAGTAATGCCAATATTAACCACGAGGATCCGATGGATTACTCATATATACGGTTTTATGAAACGGCTTTAAGAAAAATTACAGGTAATTTTTATGCCGGTGCAGGTTACATATTTGATGAGCACTATGATATTAAATACCTGGGCAATAATTTTACCCAGCCCGCTTTTAATTTATACGGTAAGCCGCGGCATTCTATTGCATCGGGTTATACGATAAATGCATTGTTTGATTCGCGCGATAATGGCATCAATCCATCAAAAGGCTTATATGCCAATGCTATATTTAGAACCAGTGATAAAACATTTGGTTCAACCAGTAACTGGACCTCATTAGTTGTTGATTTGCGGGAATATATTAGGTTTCCGGAAGGGTCAAATAATGTTATTGCTTTATGGAGCTATAACTGGCTGATACTAAGTGGCCGCCCATCTTATCTGGATTTGCCGAGTACGGGCTGGGACGCTAACTCGGCTACGGGGCGGGGCTACATACAAGGCCGTTTCAGGGGGGCGCAAATGATTTATGCCGAGGCTGAATACAGGTATAACCTAACCGCCAATGGCCTGTTAGGCGGGGTATTGTTTGTTAATGCCGAATCATTTTCGGCACAGCAGGGTACAAGGCTACAGTCTGTACAGCCTGCATTTGGCCCCGGCTTGCGCATAAAACTAAATAAAGTATCAAAAACCAATATTTCTATTGATTATGGCTTTGGCAACCAGGGCTCGCGGGGATTATTTATTGATGTAGGTGAAGCGTTCTAAATTTAATGATTTGTCTATATTAGCCCACCTAAAACTATAAAATGTAATGCGGGTTCATTTTTTTTCCAGAACTGAATTACACGGTCGATCTGATTTTCGGAATTATTATCTCTCTCAAAATTTAACTACCACACAAACGGCCAGTATAATTTATTTTCTGTTAAGTTTAAGTATCAGGCTTATCGTGGGGATATTTAACCTGCCAGTTCAAAAATTAAGTCATTTAGATGAGTATGACCTATCAAACTGGGTATCATTAGTTGCAACACCAATCTTTTATCTGGGCGGCCAGCAATTAATCAGGTTATTTGCAATAAATAAAAAGTATGGAACCGCGGTGCAGGTATTTGTGTTTTTATTTGCCTTTTTTTTGATTATTAATACCATGCGGGCTACTTTTTATAGCATGCATAACCCGCGTAATACGCTGGTTATGTATATGCTGGGATTGATAATAGCCGGTGTGTTTTTCACTTTCGAATATTATGAAACCATTGCTTTAACGGTACTTACAGGTGTAAGCTTTGCTATAACACTCAGTTTTTACCAGCCTGGGGTTGGCGAGGTGTTTTTAAACAACCTGGCATCGTTTATACTGCTTACCATATTTTTTTCTATGTCGAGATTGGTATACTCCTACCGGGCAGATAACTTTTTGAAACTGCGGGCTATTGAAGAAAAGAATATGGAGATAGAAAAAGCCAGCCAGGTTAAAAATGAGATTCTGGGTATTGTAGCGCATGATCTGCGAAACCCGTTAGCAGCCATAAAAGCGATAGCGATGATGATGGAATCAGATGAAAGCTTAGATGAAGATAACCAGGATAACCTGATGCTTATTAAAGCCTCATGTGATAAGGCTACTTCTATCATTAATGACCTGTTAGAAACTGCGAATAATGAAACAACCAATGAATTTGAATTGGAGCAGGTTGAATTAAATAAATTTTTACTGCTGATAGTTGATGAGTGGTTAAAAAATAAGCAAAGCCAGGTTAATATTTTATTTTATGGCACCAAAACACCGCTTTATGGACTGCTGAATAAAGAAAAAATGCAGCGTGCTATGGATAATCTGATCAGCAATGCGGTTAAATTTTCGAGCACAAGTGACCATATTGAAGTTATTTTAACTGAATTAAACGGTGAGGCACTTATTCGTATAAAGGATTTTGGAATAGGCATCCCAAAGGATTTGATCCCTTATATATTTGACCGTTTTTCAAAAGCAAGTCGCAAAGGCATACGCGGAGAAGAGTCTATTGGCCTGGGGTTAAGTATAGTTCACCAAATTATTGAAAAGCACGGCGGTGCTATTGAAGTAGAGAGTAAAGAGGGGGTTGGCACTACTTTTACAATCAGGCTGAAGGCGGTGATTTAAACAGGCATATTTTTATGTCAAATAATTGTACTATTAAGTTAGGATAAGTAGCTTTACTAACCCAATTATATAAATAATAATAAACCAATTATCTGCTAACCTAATAGTATGGAAAACTCCCGTAGAGATTTTATTAAAAAAACAGCCATTGCCGGCACAGGCCTCCTGGTTTCATCAAAAGTAGCTTGGAGTGCACAAAGTTATAAAAGAATTATAGGCGCTAATGACCGTGTAAGGGTAGGCGTGGTAGGCTTTTCGGACAGGCACAGATCAGCGCATATGCCATCGTTTATGAATCACTACAAAGAATTAAATTTTGATGTAGTTGCCGTATCTGATATTTGGAGTAAAAGGCGGGAAGAAGGCATGGCTGCATGGAAGGCTAAAATGGGCCATGATATTACTGGTTGCAGAAATAACGAGGAACTTTACGATAAAAAACTGGCAGATGTTGTATTTGTTAGTACGGCTGATTTTCAACACGCCCGCCACGCTATCGAAGCGGTAAAGGCCGGTTGTGATGTATACTGCGAAAAGCCTTTTGCCGAAACTATGGAAGATAACCGCGAAGCGTTAAAAGTTATCAAGGCATCAGATAGGATAGTGCAGATAGGATCGCAAAGAAGAAGCGGTACTAATTATCATGCGGCTAATGATTTTATCCGTTCGGGCAAATTTGGCGCTATTACTATGGTAGAGCTTACCTGGAACGTAAATCAGCCTGGCCGCTGGCGCAGGCCCGCGCTGGTTGCCCAATTGAAACAGGAAGATACCGACTGGAAAAGGTTTTTGCTGAACCGCCCTTACGAGGCATTTGACCCGAGGATATATTTGGAATATCGATTATTCTGGCCCTATTCATCCGGTTTACCGGGCCAATGGATGAGCCATCAGATTGATACCGTACACTGGTTTACCGGCTTAAAACATCCACGCAGTGTAGTTGCCAATGGTGGTATTTATATGTGGAAGGATGGCAGGCGCAACTGGGATACAATTACTGCCGCGTTTGACTACGGCCCGGCAGACGATCTAACCACAGGTTTCCAGGTATCTTACCAGGCGCGTATGCATAATGGCGCGGATGACCCTACCGAAATTTATTACTCAAACGGAGGCGAGTTGAATTTAAACACTAACAAAGTATCATCGCATGGCGGGCTGACTGAGAAGAGCGCTGCGGCAATGAATATGAAACCATTTTTACTGCCCGAAATGGAACTGCCATCTACCGAAAAGGTAGTATCAAGTGCAGATACCGGCGGGGATGCCTTAACGTCAAACCATGTACGTAACTGGATGGAGTGTGTGCGGAGCCGTAAACAGCCTAATGCACCTGTCGAAGCGGGGTATGCACACTCTATTGCCAATATCATGACCACGGCAGCTTCACACACAGGTTTAAGAGCTACGTTTGATGAAAAAACACAGGAAGTGATGGTGGGTGGTAAAGTATTTAAGGTATAATTAAATCAAAACAACTATGTCATTGCGAGCGATAGCGTGGCAATCTCGTTCCTGATAGGCTGGCCCGCTATCTGTCAGCGACGGGATTGCTTCAACCGCACATGCCTCTCGCATTGCCCTTGTTTCGCAATGACATGGTGGGAGATTGGGATGAATGAATGGACATGAGTAAAATAAAAACTATGTCATTGCGAGTGTAGCGCGGCAATCTCGTTTTCGACAGGCTGACCTGCTATCTATCAGCGAGGAGGTTGCTTCAACCACACACTCCCCTCGCATTGCCCTTGTTTCGCAATGACATGGCGGAGGATATTGGGATGAATGGGGATGATTAAAATAAAAACGATGTCATTGCGAGCGTAGCGTGGCAATCTCGTATTCGACAGGCTGGCCCGCTATCTATTCTATTAGCGATGAGATTGCTTCAACCGCACACATCCTCGCATTGCCCTTGTTTCGCAATGACATGGTAGGAGGTATTGACATGGATATGACTAAAATAAAACCAACTATGCCGCTCGCAATGACATTTTATATATTATTATTCTCCGGCCGGGAAATCAGCACCTACGGTTGTTTCTTCCCAGGCGTCAAAATCCTTCTTTAATTCTTCCAGTTTGTTACGGGCGCCTTTCATTGCGGCAACTCCTAATAACAAACGCAATGGCGGGTGTTCAGACTCAACAGCCTTAACAATAGCTTTTGCTGCACGTTCGGGGTCGCCGGGTTGTTTGCCGCTGTAACCACGAATGTTATTTTTATTAGCTTCGGCAGTAGTTTTATAATCTTCAATAACAATTGGGCTTTGATTAGCCGAACGGCCTGCCCAGTCGGTACGGAAACCACTTGGCGCAATAACCGTAACTTTAATGCCTAACGGTGCTGTTTCTTTAGCTAATGATTCAGAGAAACCATCAACCGCGAATTTGGTAGCATTATAAAAACCTACTGCCGGGAAACCTACCAGCCCGCCAATAGAAGCCACATTAACAATATGGCCGCTGTGTTGCTTACGCATAATTGGCAATACTTCACGGGTCATGTTAGCCAGCCCGAAGAAGTTGATCTCGAACATGCGGCGGTATTCCTTTTCTTCACTTTCTTCTATCGCGCCAAAATAGCCTATACCGGCATTGTTAACCAATACATCTATTTGCCCAAATTTATCTAATGTTTGTTTTACTGCTGATTTGATGTCATCCGGATTAGTTACATCCAGTTTTACAGAAATAGCAGTATCAGGATAATTTGCTACAATATCCTTTATATCATCTGTATTACGGGCAGTAACCACGGCTTTGTAACCCGATTTTAAAATTTCAACAGCCAGCTCACGACCAAAACCGGTAGAACAGCCTGTTATTAACCATACTTTACTCATGTTTTTCTATTTAAATGTTGAACAAAATAACAGCTAAAGCGGCATTTGTTTGTCAGTAAACTATCATTGTTTAATATAAGCAAAAGGGTGGGCTTATTAGCCCACCCTTTTTAAACTTACTTAAAATTATATTAATATTAGTCTTGTGGTTCGTCATCTGGTGTACCTACTACGCTATAGGCTTTATTGCCATTATTGTCTGTAGTTTCTTTTAGGTATACATCATCAGGTGTTACCCATAATGTTTGGCCATTAACTTTAACTTTTCTAATTCTCCTAGGTAGCAGCATAGCCCGAAGTAGGTGAGCTTAAGAGCGTCAAA
>DASWOZ010000415.1:0-3859 GCA_036398535.1 Mucilaginibacter sp.
GGATATTGATTTTTTGTAATGACATAAGTTTATTTTATTATGTAAAATTACTTATTTATCGCGTTAAATAAAATCTTGTAAAGATCTTATTTATTTACCAATACAACTTTACCCGGACTAATTCCTGTTGTAATAGAATATTCCTTTTTACCTGTTTTATCAAAAGCATATAATGCGCCGTTCGATGAATAATCCTTAGCATCTGTAATAAATACTTCGCCCGATATACTGTCAATTGTTATAGCAAAAGGTGTAGTTATTGTTGTGCCATCTGTTATAAAATTTGCTGATGCAAGTGTTTGTGTTTTGGCATTGTATACTGCTATTTTATTGTCTGCGGTAAAGTAATAAACAAAGTCGCCATTTACAGTAATTGGGATGTTGTAACTTAAATTTAGCGTAGTTTTTGATTTCACTATATCGGTGGTATTGTCTATAATGGTCATACCAGGTAAAATTTTATTAAAATCACCCAATGAAAGTACATAAACATTGCCGTAAGTATCCGCAGTAATAGTTACAGGGTCGGCTAAAACACCGGTTATTTTTTTAGTTTCTGTTAACGCTGTCAAATCAATTACAGAAACCGTTGTACCCGGTGTTGTTGGATCTAATCCACCAGAATTGGCTACGTATAATTTTCCGTTTGCTATTACCATTTGCTCGGGATCACTGCCAACAGTGATCGTTTTGGTAATGGTTAATGATGCCGTATCAATAACAGACACTGTGCCGCCGTATGAAGTTACAAAAGCATTGCTTTTATAAAAAACCACGCTCCGTGGTTGGTAAAGCGTAATCTGTTTGATGAATTTAGCACCTTTGGCATCTACCACGTCTATTGCGTTAGAATTGTTTACTATGATAAACATTTTTGACCCGTATATGCCTAAGTCGTTACCGGTATCACCCAGTTTAGCATTATTGGCCAAAAAAAATTGGTCAGGTATAAGGGTTTTAGTTGCATAATCATAATAAGTTAACGTACTATTATTAGCCATATAATTACCCTGATTTAGTACATATAAGCCCGCTCTTTGAGATATTGGTGTACCTGCATTAGGGTCCAATTTATCTTTATGGCATGATGTCAGCACTGCTACAAATGCTAACGCGATAAAAAGATAATTAAATTTAATTTGTTTCATGATGTTGTTATTTGTCTGTTATTTATATAGTTATTTGAAATGAAAATCGATATGACCTGCCCGGCATAGGATAGCTTTGTACTACTACATAGCTTTTATCAAAAAGATTATTTACCTCTCCCGATATAAGTATAGGCAAATGCTTAAATAAGCCTTTATATACAATTGAAGCATCACTGATTGAATAAGAAGGCAAATAATCGTCGGGAAGATTGTTATTGTTATAATACCTTGATGACGAAATGACCTGGTTATAATAAACACCTATATTTCCTTCATTAATGCCGGCGTTTAAAGCCAGTGTGTGTTTCGGGATATATGGCAATTGGTTTAGATATTCTGCAGAGGTTGGATCAGTTACGTTAAGCGCTTGCTGATAAGAATAGTTTACAGATAGCAACGCTTTATATCCTAAACCCAATTTAGCCTGTGTTTTTACACTCGCATCCAATCCCTTAATATCAACTTTACCAAAATTTTGGGATGAGCCACTATATAAAGTAGGTATATATACAATTTTGTTAGTTACATTATTATAGTAAGCGTCTGTTGTAAATGTAATGTAATCTAACAACCCGGTTAATGCTTTATTATAGGTTATGCCTAAATCATATTGATTGGTAAACTCGGGCTTTAAGTTAGTGTTGGTTACAAAGCCGTAATACAATTCATTAAATGTAGGTACTCTGAATATGTATTTATAAAAACCGCGTAATTGAATACCCTGGTCATTAAATGGTTTTACGGTAGCCATTATTGTTGGCGAATAAATATTTCTGTCCGGTGTTGTAGTGCCAGCTCTTACAGTTTCGGTAATATTGGTATTGAGCAAGCTACCTTGTAAAGTCAATTTGCCTAATACCAGATTAGTGGCTAATACATTTAATAAGGTTATCCGGGTTGGATAATGAAAATTAGGCAGATCAGCATCCATATTATTTAAGGACAGATCAGCCGCGTAAGAAATTTCCCAGTTTTTCAATAAATGGTATGATAAAGCAGCCGACTGATAAAATTCACGTTGCATAAAATGCTGACTAAGAATACCCAAAGCACTTGGGAAATGCGGATCAAAATAGTGCAGATAGTTTTGTGAATATTTAGTATTCAATAACAAATTAAATCCGTTATTCCATATATGTTCATATCCTGCCTGCGCAAAAAAATCCTGGTTCCATAAACGCTGGCCCGATGGCGGAGGTGTATAAAGTATAACCGCCCCCGGCAGCCCCCTGTTTGAATTATAATAATTAATATGGAAATTAAATTTATTACTATCATTTTTTATCCAGTATAAAGAACCGTCTATTTGCTGGGCTTCAATATCAGCCCCTATGCGGGTTTGTTGGGTGTTTACACTGCCATTATTGATTAGATATTTGTATTGGCCGTTGGCATTTTCGGTATAACTATTTATTATAAACGACCAGTTATTGCTCAAGCGTTGCTGCCACTGCACATAAGGATTAACCAACCCAAAACTGCCGGCTTTTATACCGGCAGTTATTTGGTAAGGTTTAATTGTATCAAGATTTAGTTTTATAGTTGTAATGGAAAGAATACTGGCCGAAGCAAATGACCTTGCCGGCTGGCAATTATTTGGTGGCTGGCCATTAAATAAAGCTATTTGTTTCACATTATTCAGATTAAGCCTGCCCAGGACAACTTGTCCGTTCTCTGCATAGTTAATCTGTACACCATCATATAAAACAGCGGTATGATTAGCACCTAACCCACGGACAGATACTGTTTTTAATCCACCGATACCGCCATAATCTTTAATAATAACACCCGAAAAATCACGAATAGCATCGGCTACATTAAAGGCATTGTAACGGTTAAAATCATTGGAAGTAATTTGCTGCGACGGCGTTATGGTTTGTAATTGCGGTAAGGAGGATGTAGATATGTTTACATCATTTAGTTTTTTAGTAGTATCTTTTTGTGCAAATAACGCGGCAGATGAGCATAGTAAAACCAGCAATAGTGCAAAATGTCGTGGCAACCACCAATATTTATAAACGTACCGGATAACTTTTTCCATTGAGTGAGCTTAATTCACAGCAAACAGAGATATTGAAATGAAAATACACTTATTAAGTAGAAGAGCATTTACAATCCAAGCTTCAATCCCCGAAAGCTATGAATAAAATATAGTGCTCTGGCAGGTCTTCTGACTTACTCCCCTTTCGTCGTGTCTTCCCATTCGGTTTGCGAATAGTGACTATGAATAGACTATGGTTATGGAGCTTACAGCTGCGGGACAGTTACGGATTTACACCGTATTCCCTTTTAATTCCCGGTGATACATTACCACAAGGAAACCTAAAGCGCCACAAAAGTAGCACAAGTATTTATAACAGCAAAATTACAGGGTGTTTATTTTTATATACGAAACATACCATGATTTATGACGTTTAACATTTGTATTAGAATACTTATTTTTGATAGACCAATTACCCCGTTATGAAGACAAGAACCTTAATTCTTCAACCACACAAACACCAGGAACCTGAACCCAAGGAAGAAGCAGCTAATTTGAGCTGGCCTGAACGCTACACCTCTATAATAGGCGGAGCGATGTTGAGTTATTCAGGATTAAAGAATATATTCAATAATCCACTTACCAGTATTATAAAGATCGGTGCCGGTGGCTATATGCTGAACCGGGGCATGACCGGGCATTGCGAATTGTATTCTCGTATTGACAA
>DASWOZ010000416.1:0-2922 GCA_036398535.1 Mucilaginibacter sp.
GGCGTTTCCATTGGTAAATACCACCTTCCGGTAATAAACGGCTTTCGGTTTTAGCGCTGCTAAAACCTATACGGTGTTTGCAAAGCGATTCGCGCGCAATTTCATCCAAACCTAAACCGCCAATACGGGTAACCGCACCACAGAAGTATTTATCAACAACATCCTGGTTAAGGCCCAATATTTCAAAAACCTGCGAACCATGATAAGATTGTAAAGTAGATATGCCCATTTTAGAGAATATTTTTAACAACCCGTCATTAACAGATTTTACGTAGTTTTTTAACAAATATTTTTCATCAAGGCTGGTATCAAGGTTACCGCTTTGCTTTAAGTTTTCAATAGTATGTAAAGCCAGGTAAGGATTAATGGCAGTAGCGCCAAAAGCCAGCAAACAGGCAAAATGGTGTACTTCCCAAACGTCACCGCTTTCGGCAACAATACCTACAGAGCCACGTAATCCTTTTTTAATCAAATGGTGATGCACCGCAGATACAGCCAGTAATGATGGTATAGGCGCATGCTCTGAATCTAAAGCACGATCGGATAATATCAATACCTCGAAGCCATCTGCCACGGCATCTTCTGCATAGCGGCAAACTCTTTCAATCCCTTTTTGTAAGGAGCCCGGTAAGCCATCTGCATTAAAATAGGTTTGCAGTGTTTTAGCATGGAACATGCCGGTATCAATACTCCTTAATTTTTCAAGCTGATGATTTTTTAATATCGGGTGTTTAAGCGTTACACAATGGCAATGCATTTTATCTTCATCCAGTAAATTACCATTGTTACCTATAAAGGTAGCCAAACTCATTACCAATCGTTCACGTATCGGGTCAATAGGCGGATTGGTAACCTGTGCAAAAAACTGTTTAAAGTAACTTGATAAATGTTGTGGTTTATCAGACAATATGGCCAAAGGCACATCAGTACCCATAGAACCGATAGGCTCTTTACCATCTAATGCCATTGGCTTAATAATGGTATCAATATCCTCGCGGGTATAACCAAATACCTGCTGATAACGGAAAACAGAATCCGCACTCAGGTTAGCGAAAGCTAAACGTGGCTCGGTAAGCTCACTTAGCCTGATTTTATAATTTTCCAGCCAGGTACCATAAGGCTGGCGCGAAGCAATCTGTTGCTTAATCTCTTCGTCAGTAATGATCACGCCTTTTTCGGTATCTATCAACAACATTTTACCGGGCTGCAAACGGCCCTTGCGTAAAACTGTTTTTTCGTCAATTTTTAATACCCCGGTTTCTGAAGCGGCAATAACACGTCCATCGGTAGTAATGGTATAACGCAATGGGCGCAAGCCGTTACGGTCTAATACCGCGCCTACTAATTTACCATCAGTGAATGAAATGGCTGCTGGGCCATCCCAGGGTTCCATTAAAGTAGCATGAAATTCGTAAAATGCTTTTTTAACCGGGTCCATTTGCTCGTTGCCGTCCCACGCTTCGGGTATCAGCATCATCATTACATGTGGTAATGAACGGCCGGTATGTAATAATACCTCAATTATATTATCCAAACATGCTGAATCCGACTGGTTATTATCGATAACCGGTAACAGCATCTCCATTTCTTCATTAGTGAAATAAGAAGAAGCGTATGATTTTAAACCGGAATAAAACCAGTTTAAATTACCTGTTAAAGTATTGATCTCGCCGTTATGCGCAATTAAGCGAAACGGCTGAGCCAGCTTCCATGAAGGGAAAGTATTGGTTGAGAAACGGGAATGGATCATCGCAAAGCCCGATGCAATCCGCGAATCTCTCAGATCTGTATAATATTTACGCAGTTGGTAAGTGGTTAGCTGGCCTTTGTAAATAATTGTTTTACAAGATAAAGAGGTAAAATAAAAACTATCCCTGGCACCCGGTATGGTTTCGGTAATGGTTTTATTGATATATCTTCTTAAAATATATAGCTTACGTTCAAAATCATCTGCATTGGTAATATTATGGGGCCTTGCAATAAATAGCTGTTCACAATCCGGCTCAGCGCCGCGCGCTGTTTCACCTAAAATAGATGAATCAACAATTAATTTACGGTAACCTAATTTATGTAAGCCTAATTTTTCAACCGCACTGCTAATTATTGTGCGGCATGCTTTTTTAAGTACAGATTCTTTAGGAAAAAATATCATCCCTACACCATACTCACCCGGTTCAGGCAAGCTGATCTCCAGGTTTGAGCATTCTTCCATAAAAAGCTCATGAGGAAGTTGAATTAAAATACCTGCACCATCACCCGAGTCGGGGTCACATCCACAAGCACCACGGTGCTCCATGTTCTCTAACATGGTAAGGGCATCATCAATTATCTGGTTAGATTTATGGCCGTTTATATTGGTAATAAATCCGGTACCACAAGAGTCGTGTTCAAATTCGGGCCTGTAAAGTCCCTGTCGTGAGCTGTCGTTCTGATCCATCGTAAACACACGGTTTATAAATATGTGCGTAACTACGAAATTACAGAAATGAAAACATTTTTGCGATATAAATATTAATTTTTGGGATTATCTTAAAAAATCGCATATAATATACGTTCTAATTTTTAGATTAATAAAAATTGATCTAAAACCGTATAACTATCATAAAATTTAAGGCTTAAATCAGGCGCAATTATAATAACAGCACAATATACCTAAAAGTCGAAATTGTATTTTAAAAGCAGATATTATATCAAAATATCATTTTGTTTAAAATAACTATGGCGTTATTGATGGCTTACAAGCACCAAATTCAATTGCCGGCAACAATAAAAATGGTTTTAGTAATTTAGCCAAAATTTATAAGTGATGCCTGAAAAAAATAAAGCAGTTTTTTTAGATCGTGATGGGGTATTGAATCGTGAAATGGGAGATTATGTTTGCCGTTTAGAAGACTTTCATATCCTGGATAATTTTGATGCACT
>DASWOZ010000417.1:0-8419 GCA_036398535.1 Mucilaginibacter sp.
ATGCTGCCCCGTGGTACGCACATTGCCCAACGGTTAAAAAACATCCTGGACGAGATAGCGCCATTTAAAAGCAAGCTACTTACTATAGATGTAGACCGTAACAGCACCAGCCTGAATGCCAAATATGATTTTGATATAAACGAATGTACTAATAAAGTGGTGATTTTGGTGGATGACGTATTAAACAGCGGTAAGGCTTTGGCCTACGGTTTCGGTGTTTTTTTAAATGCCCCGCTAAAAAAACTACGCACCGTTGTACTGGTTGACCGTAATCATAAAAGCTTCCCTATAACTACTGATTATGCAGGCATTGCCCTTTCTACCATTATTAAACAACATATTGATGTGGTTTTGAATAAAGAAGGGGAAGAGGATGCGGTTTATTTGATGTAAGATCATTAAATTATATCATCAAACAATTTAAAACAAACCAAATTAAACTTGATAGCCTGGATCGAACAACTGTCAGATACCAGTACATTTGCTTTTTTAGAAGGTTTGAAAGACTCAAAATCTGACAAGGGTTGGTGGGATAACATTTCTGAAACACAAAGACAGAATATTAAGCAGGTATAAAAGATGTTGAAGAAGGACGCACAGTATCCTCAGATGAGTTTTGGAAGAGACTGAAAAATGGCTGAAAAATATTGCCTATAATTTATTCCGATCGAGCCATTGCAAATTCTTTAACAATAAAAACTTCATACTTGTTAAATTCACTCAAAAGGAAGCAGATAATTTCCACAAAATGCTTGCGACTTTTGAAAAAGTTGTTTCTTTATTTCCCGATATATATCCTAAAAGTACAATTAACTTAAAAGTGCGCAGAGCAGTTTTAAGTAAGCAACTATCCGTTTTTTATATTATTTATGAAGATCAGGTTTCTGTTGTAGGTATTATAGATAACCGAAAAGGATTATGGTAAATGGCTAAAGATTTGACAACTTTTAAAAGTTGTCAAATCTACATTTTCATGATGAGATCTACACCGTCAGCTTTTTATACTTGATCCTTTTCGGGCCAACATCGCCTAATCGTTTTTTGCGGTTCTCTTCGTAATCAGAGTAGTTGCCTTCAAAAAAGTAAACCTGAGAATTGCCTTCAAATGCCAGGATGTGCGTGCAGATTCTATCTAAAAACCACCTGTCGTGACTGATCACAACGGCGCAGCCGCCAAAGTTTTCCAATGCTTCTTCTAAAGCACGGAGGGTGTTTACGTCAATATCATTGGTTGGCTCATCCAGTAACAATACGTTCGATCCTTTTTTAAGCGTGATAGATAAATGCACCCGGTTACGTTCCCCGCCCGATAGTACACCTACTTTTTTTTGCTGATCGGCACCGTTAAAATTAAAGCGGGATACATAAGCACGTGAATTAAGCGGACGGTTGCCTACCATAATGGTTTCCAGTCCGCCGGTTACGTTTTCCCAAACAGATTTATTGGGGTCAAGGTCATCATGCAGCTGGTCTACATAACCTAAAGCTACTGTTTCGCCCACACGGAAGGTGCCCGCGTCGGGCTGATCTTGCCCGGTAATTAAACGGAACAGGGTAGTTTTACCCGCACCGTTAGGGCCGATGATGCCTACTATACCCGCAGGCGGTAGGCTAAAATTCAGGTTATCAAACAATAATTTATCACCATAACTTTTGCTTACTCCGTTAGCCTCAATTACTACATTGCCCAAACGTGGCCCCGGCGGAATAAACAACTCCAGTTTTTCTTCTCTTTCTTTTGTTTCTTCGGACGCTAATTTTTCATAGTTTGATAAGCGCGCTTTTGATTTTGTATGCCTGCCTTTTGGCCCCATGCGTACCCACTCCAGTTCGCGCTCCAAAGCTTTCTGGCGCTTGCCTTCTGTTTTATCTTCCAGCGCCAGGCGTTTAGCTTTCTGATCCAGCCATGAGGAATAATTTCCCTTCCATGGGATTCCCTCACCCCGGTCAAGCTCCAGTATCCATCCGGCTACGTTATCTAAAAAGTAACGGTCGTGGGTTACAGCTATAACGGTGCCCTTATATTGTTTTAAATGCTGTTCCAGCCAGTCTATCGACTCTGCATCCAGGTGGTTGGTTGGCTCATCCAACAATAGCACATCCGGTTCTTTTAATAACAACCGGCATAAGGCCACCCTGCGGCGTTCACCGCCCGATAGTACAGCTATTTTGGTATCCGGCTCGGGACAGCGCAGCGCATCCATGGCGCGTTCCAGTTTGGTATCCAGTTCCCAAGCGTTAACAGCGTCAATTTTATCTTGTAATTCGCCTTGCCGGGTCATCAGCTTATCCATCTTATCAGCATCGCTGTAATATTCTTCCAAGCCAAATTTTTCGTTGATCTCTTCGTATTCCTTTAACAAAGCGGTAATTTCGCTTACGCCTTCCTCTACTACTTCGCGTACGGTTTTATCTGGGTCAAGTTCCGGCTCCTGACTTAAGTAGCCAACAGTATAGCCCGGCGAAAACACAACCTCGCCTATATTGGTCTTATCTATCCCTGCAATAATTTTTAGCAGGGATGATTTACCCGAGCCGTTTAAACCGATAACGCCAATTTTGGCGCCATAAAAAAAGGATAAATAGATGTTTTTTAATACTGTTTTTTGCGGAGGATAAACCTTGCTAACCCCAGCCATTGAAAATATGATCTTTTCGTCTGCCACCTGTATATAATTATTGAATGCGTGAATTAGTGATTGGACTGCAAATATAATGGTTTGCCGTTTTAAATCCTTTAGTTCTCTGCTATCATTACTTCCTAGCCTCAATAACGGCGAAGAACTAAAACTGCCCTTATGTCATGACTTAATTTCCTAAATAATACGGTATATTAAAATTATACTTCATAATGTTTTAAACTATTTGGCTCAACATATATCAAACTTGTAAATACAGCGTTTTAAACATAAAAAACAGCCAGCGTTAATAAATTTTAACATAAATGTGTTGTACAAAGTTTAACTTTTAATAGATTGCGTATCATAATAATGTCTGTTTATAGTCAGCTTAAAAAGTTGGCAATAATATTGTTGATAAGTTAAGAACAACACATCCAAACTGTAAAAAGTATTTAATACATTAGGATGTTTAATCGAGGATATATATGGAAGCTAAATTTTCACCACGGGTTAAGGATGTTATACAATATAGCAGGGAAGAGGCATTACGCCTTGGGCATGATTATATTGGTACAGAACACCTTTTACTTGGACTAATTCGTGACGGAGATGGCGTAGCTATAAAATTGCTTAAAGAATTAGCTGTTGATACCGCTAAATTGCGCCGGTCCGTTGAAGATGCTGTAAAAGGAACAATAGGCACTAACGTGCATATTGGCAGCATCCCCCTAACCAAACAAGCAGAAAAAGTATTGAAGATAACTTACCTTGAAGCTAAGATATTTAAAAGTGACGTGATTGGTACGGAGCATTTATTGCTGTCTATTTTACGTGACGAGGATAATATCGCATCACAAATACTGATGCAGTTTAATGTAAATTACGAGATATTTAAAGGCGAGGTAGAATCGCACAAAAATAATGTGACTGATGAAATGCCCGGATCATCCACCGGTGGTGATGATGATTTTAAAGACGAAGAATCATTCAGCCAGCCTAAAAAGGTGTCGGATATTAAATCAAAAACACCAGTATTAGACAACTTTGGCCGCGATTTAACCCGTGCTGCCGAAGATGGCAAGCTTGACCCAATTGTTGGCCGCGAAAAAGAAATTGAACGCGTATCACAAATACTGTCACGCCGTAAAAAGAACAACCCAATATTAATTGGCGAACCGGGTGTTGGTAAATCTGCTATTGCCGAAGGTTTGGCATTGCGTATTGTTCAGCGTAAAGTTTCACGTGTATTGTTCAACAAACGCGTAGTTACGCTTGACCTTGCATCTTTAGTGGCTGGTACAAAATACCGCGGCCAGTTTGAAGAGCGTATGAAAGCCGTAATGAACGAGCTGGAAAAATCGCCTGATGTAATTTTATTTATTGACGAGATCCATACTATTGTTGGTGCGGGCGGCGCCTCTGGCTCGCTTGATGCATCTAATATGTTTAAACCGGCTTTGGCCCGTGGCGAGATACAATGCATAGGCGCGACAACTTTAGATGAGTATCGTCAGTACATTGAAAAGGATGGCGCTTTAGACCGTCGTTTTCAAAAAGTAATGGTTGAGCCGGCTACGCCTGATGAAACCGTTGAGATATTGAACCGGATAAAAGATAAATATGAAGAGCATCATGGTGTAACTTATACTGACGAAGCTATAAATGCCTGTGTTACTTTAACTACCAGGTATATTACCGATCGTTTTTTACCTGACAAGGCTATTGACGCTTTAGATGAATCCGGTTCAAGGGTTCACTTAACCAACATCCATGTTCCGCAGGAAATATTGGATATTGAGCAAAAAATAGAACTGATAAAGGTTGAAAAGAACAAAGTAGTACGCAGCCAGAAATATGAGGAAGCTGCTAAGTTACGTGATACTGAAAAGCATTTGCTGGAAGAATTGGAGCAGGCTAAAAGTGTTTGGGAAGCCGAAACCAAATCAAAACGTTATACGGTAACCGAAGATAATGTTGCCGAAGTAGTATCTATGATGACCGGTATACCGGTACAAAAAGTTGGCCAGGCAGACAGCGCCAAGCTGTTGAATATGGCAGAAACTATTGAAAGCAAGATTATAGGGCAAAATGACGCGGTTAAGAAATTAACCCGGGCTATTCAACGTACCCGTGCCGGATTGAAAGATCCTAAAAAGCCTATCGGTTCGTTCATATTCTTAGGCCCTACAGGTGTTGGTAAAACAGAGCTGGCTAAAGAGCTTGCCCGTTTTATGTTTGATACCGAAGATGCGCTGATACAAATTGATATGAGCGAGTACATGGAGAAATTCGCGGTATCCCGTTTAGTGGGAGCGCCTCCGGGCTATGTAGGTTATGAGGAAGGCGGACAGCTTACTGAAAAAGTACGCCGTAAACCATACGCCGTAGTATTACTGGATGAAATTGAAAAAGCTCATCCGGATGTGTTTAACATCTTACTACAAGTGTTAGATGAAGGCCAACTTACTGATTCGTTAGGCCGCAAGGTTGATTTCAGGAATGCTATCATCATCATGACCTCTAACATTGGTGCACGCCAGTTGAAAGATTTTGGACAAGGTGTTGGTTTTGGTACCAGTGCTCAAAACAGCCAGGCTGATGCCCATTCAAGAGGCGTAATTGAAAACGCTTTAAAACGTGCTTTCGCTCCGGAGTTTTTGAACCGTATTGATGACGTGATTGTATTTAACTCATTAGGTAAGGAAGAAATATTCAAGATCATTGATATTGAGTTGACCTACTTATTTAGCAGGGTACATAGCTTAGGGTATAAAATTGAATTGACCGAAGCCGCCAAAGAGTTTATTGCTGATAAAGGTTATGATTCTCAATTTGGTGCACGCCCGCTAAAACGTGCTATCCAAAAGTATCTGGAAGATCCGATTGCCGAAGAGATATTGAAAGGTGAAATGAATGAAGGCGATACCATGTTAGTTGATTTTGATAAAGAAGCTAACGAAATTAAGATCTCCGGTAAAAAAGCGGATAAGAAAAAAACCAAAGAAGAAGAGCAGAAATAAGCAACTGCTATTTAAAATAAAAATATAGTGCTCCCGTTATCGTTATGTATGACGGGAGCACTTTTTATAATATTCCGTTCAACTTTTTAATAAAAGATTAAACCTTTTTGCATTTTTTTGTCTTATTAAAATAAACTAACACAATATCCTTATGAAAAAAGTATTATCTATCCTTAGTTTTGTTATTGTAACAATAGCATTTTCTTCGTGTACAAAAAAGTATATCACACCAAATCCGAATGAGTCTGTTATTTTTAAGGTGCCTACAACAGCCTGGACTTTAAGTACCGACGGTAAATCTTATTATACAGTGATCAGCACGCCAGAGATTGACAGCTATTTTAATAGCTATGGTGGTGTATTAGCCTATTTTTCATTTGACAAAGATGGCTCAGTATATGAGCAAATCCCTGAAGTATACAACGGTGTATCTTATAGCTATACCCACAATGCGGGTAGTGTTGTATTGTATGCGCAATCGTATGATGGAGGCACGCCAATTCAGCCTGCGGATTTAATATTTAAGCTGGTATTGATAAGCACGGGTAATTAATTTAGATGTCTATAACAGAAAAGGCTCCGAATTTCGGAGCCTTTTCTGTTATAGACATCTCTCTACGCGTGTCATTGCAATGACACGCGTAGAGAGATGGTGAAAAAAACTATTTTCCCATTTGATCAATCACCGCCTGGGTAACACCGGTAAATGAAAATCCGCCATCATGGAAAAGATTTTGCATAGTTACCATTTTAGTCAGGTCAGAGAAAAGACTTACGCAATAATCAGCGCATTGGTCTGCATCCGCATTACCAAGCGGGCTCATTTTTTCGGCAAAATCAATAAAACCATCAAATCCTTTTACGCCGGATCCTGCTGTTGTGCGGGTTGGTGACTGCGAGATAGTATTTACACGCACATGTTTTTTAATACCATATTCATAGCCAAAATTGCGGGCAATGCTTTCTAACATCGCTTTGTTATCGCTCATATCATTATAGCCCGGGAAATAGCGTTGTGCCGCTATATAACTTAACGCCAATACTGATCCCCATTCGTTTATCGCATCCTGTTGCATGGCCGCTTTTAAAATGCGGTGCAGGCTTAAAGCCGAAATATCAAACCCCTTATGGGTAAAGTCATAATTATTTTCGGGGTAGGAAATATTTTTGCGCACGTTAATACTCATGCCTATTGAGTGCAGAATAAAATCAACACCACCGCCAAAATGTTCCTGAGTTTTGGTAAGCAGGTTGTTGATATCCTCATCGCTGGTCACATCGGCACCTATTACCGGGGCATTGCATTCTTCTGCCAATTTATTGAGTTCGCCCATCCGTAACGCGATTGGCGCGTTTGATAATACAATTTCGGCACCTTCCTGCACGGCACGTTGTGCTACTTTCCATGCTATGGATTGTTCATTCAGCGCGCCAAAAATGATTCCTTTTTTACCTTTTAATAAATTATAAGCCATGTTTTGAGTGTTTACAAGGGGGCAAAGTTATATAATAGTTTGCAGTTTACGGTTAACAGTTTGCAAATTAGGGGAATGGGGTATTTGGACTACTTGTCGGTAAGTTTAAAATTAATTGTTACTGAAGATTGGCTTGCTATCGTTGTTCCTTTAGAACGAGCCGGAACCCATCTGTCAGAACTTTTGACGGCATTTATAACCACATCATCGCATCCATAACCAATTCCTTTTATAACCTTACATTTAATTATTGACCCATCTCTTTCAATAGTAAATCCTATTTCCACATCTCCTTCAATATTATTTTCAATAGCCTTTTCAGGATAGGAAACCCTGGATTTAATCAAATTGACAAACTTTTGATATCCTCCTACATATGCCGCGGGGGTTGGTGGGCCATAATATGTAGGTAAGCCAAAATAGTCATCAATATTTGCGTTGGTCAAGACTTTGAAAACAGGAATTTCCTTTTTTATTATTCTTTTGGATGTAACATCGCCAATAGCTTTTATCTCGGTCTTTATCTCATCCTTTTGTTTTGGTTGCGGCAAATGAATTTCTAAATATCGGCTGCCATTATTTATAAGTGTTACCCTTTCATCTCCAAAGTTACCTATATCAAGTGTGTCTTTAACCAATGCTCCTTCAAGAACAAATCTACCATATTGGTCAGTACTCGTATAAATGGGGAATCCATAATAAACCAATTCTTTATTTTTTGAACGGATCTGAACATACTTAACCGGATTATTAAAAAAATCATATAGTACCCCCCTTATATTAATAGTATCCTTTTGTACAGTTTTATAAATTGGCTTGTCTACTGATATATACTGTGCTTTGCACCAATCAGAAGTAAGGATCAGTATAGCAATTATAACTGCCTTTTTCATTTGGTTAATACTTAATTATCGGTCAATTTGAATTCAACAGAAACTATTTCCTGTACGGCTACAGCCTGGTCATGGTCAATGGCAGGCTGCCAGTTAGGGCTTTTTTTGATCACCCGCAGCACTTCGTCATCGCAATCAAGACTTAGGCCTTTTAAAATTTTATAATCCCGGTGATAACCGTCTTTGGTGATGGTAAAGCTGATCAATACCGTTCCTTCAATATTTTTCTTCAGGGCTGATTCGGGGTATTGAATATTCTTTTTGATAAAGTCATCTAACTGATCTATCCCGCCGGGGAATTGCGCGGGTGTGGTTACTGTTTGTACTTTGCCTAAGTTTTCTGTCGGTGTAACGGTAAAAGAAGGGGTTACTTTAGGATATTTTCGCTTTTGAGTGACCAGTATAGGCGT
>DASWOZ010000418.1:0-15367 GCA_036398535.1 Mucilaginibacter sp.
TATGAAAAAATATATACTAATGGTTATTGTTGCGGGTGTTGCCCTGCTGCCAGCATGCACTAAAAAAACTGAAACTAAATCACAAATTTTCGTTTATAAAAGGTCGATTTTTTCTCCGCAAATAATACTGGGAACTGCCGACTAAATTCATATTTCATTTAAACAAATTGTTCATAAAACATTAACATATAACAAATAATATCATGAAAAGCACAAAAAAAATAATCCTTGCAACAGTTATCGTATTAACTACCGGTGCCCTAACTATTGCCACTGCAACAAAAGATAGCAGCAATAAAACCTTAAAAGTGGCAAAGTTATCTGTCTCAGCAAGCAGAAACATTTTAGCTACAGCCGATTAATTCGACTGCTCATTCAGTTTAATAACACATTCAAAACATAAATAATATGAAAAAGATCATCATAGCCGCAGCTATAGTATTAACTACAGGCGTGCTTACAGTTGTCACAAAAGATAATTCTATTAAAACAGTAAAATCGGCTACTACAGCAATTGCTATTGATAAAAACATATTAGCTACAGCCGACTAACTTATTATTAATCAAATATTTAAATAACAAATACTATACATACTATCATGAAAAAGACCATCATCGCAGCAGCAATCCTATTAACCTCAGGTATAATTTCTGCAAATGCAAAAACTATCGACAAAAATATTTTAGCTACTGCTGACTGTAAAGACAAAAACATCCTGGCTACTGCTGACAACAAGGATAAAAATATATTGGCTACCGCTGATGTGAAAGCCATTGACAAGAACATTTTAGCTACTGCTGACTAAATATCTAACATTCAAATAACTCACTCAATCTAACTTAATCGATAAAAACATTTTAAAATATAAATCATGAAAAAGATCATCATCGCAGCAGCAATCCTATTAACCTCAGGTGCAATTTCTGCAAATGCAAAAACTATCGACAAAAATATTTTAGCTACCGCTGACTGCAAAGACAAAAATATACTGGCTACTGCTGACGTAAAGGACAAAAATATCTTAGCCACAGCTGATTATAACGATAAAAACATATTGGCTACCGCTGATGTGAAAGCTATTGACAAGAACATTTTAGCTACCGCTGACTAAATATCTAACATTCAAATAACTCACTCAATCTAACTCAATCGATAAAACCATTTTAAAATATAAATCATGAAAAAGATCATCATCGCAGCAGCAATCCTATTAACTTCAGGTGCAATTTCTGCAAGTGCAAAAACTATCGACAAAAATATTTTAGCTACCGCTGACTGCAAAGACAAAAATATACTGGCTACTGCTGACGTAAAGGACAAAAATATCTTAGCCACAGCTGATTATAACGATAAAAACATATTGGCAACTGCTGATGTGAAAGCTATTGACAAGAACATTTTAGCTACTGCTGACTAAGTATCCATATCCATAAAAAGAATTTTTATCATAGATAACACATGAAAAAGATCATTATAGCGGCGGCAATTGTATTAACATCAGGAGTAACCGCATTATCAATAACAAGAAGTTCAAATAAAGCAGAAGTGTTGAAAGCGAATGTTGAAAAAACTAACCTGGCTACTAAAATTGCTACGGGCAGCACTTCAGTCACTTTAGCTACTGCCGACTAACTATTTAACAATTATCAATTTTTTGCTGAGTTGTTGACCACCAACCTGCATGGTATAAACGTATACACCAGGTATTAAACCGGTTAAATTGGCATTTATTTGTTGATAACCGGCGTTTTGATAAGCATCAAATATATTTTTCATCAGTCTGCCACTCATGTTATATAATTTGATTTGCACACGGCCAGCTTGCGATAGGCTAAAGCCAATAGTAGTAGAGGTATTTGCCGGGTTTGGATAATTTTGGTTTAATCCCACTAACAGCAATTTATCTTCAATGGCTTTATTAATTGCATCAAACCAAACATAGGCTATTAAACGATAACCCTCATCACTGGGATGCACATAATCCTGGTATAATTTAGGATCTCTTCCAATGGTTTGATTAATATCCGCGTAGTAAATTTTATATTGAGCCGCTAAATTTTTATAAATCGCATTAATTTGTCTTACGTACAAATTAACCGTTTTAAAGTTCTGATTATTAGAGCTATTAAAAAACTGAATTGTGCCTATTATAGGTATTAAATTATTTTTCAGGCAGGTTTCAATGTAATAGCGCATATTACTGGTTGTTTCGCTAATTTTCATAGCTCCGCGCGCCAAAGCCAATGCATCATCAGCCCCCATTAATATTAATACAAAACCCGTACGCCCGGTTATAGCTGCCGGAAATCTGACTAATCCCTGTGTAGTAGTTTCGCCAAATACCCCATTGGTGGTAACTGTAAATACCTTACCCTT
The DNA here is from genome assembly GCA_036398535.1 of Mucilaginibacter sp. Classification (GTDB taxonomy): domain Bacteria; phylum Bacteroidota; class Bacteroidia; order Sphingobacteriales; family Sphingobacteriaceae; genus Mucilaginibacter. Next base: position 2,378 of record DASWOZ010000418.1, read on the forward strand.
ATAACAAACTCCCAAATCCTGCTTTAAATACCCCTGGAAAGAAAACCCGCCCACACCTGCTACAGTGCTTGCGCCAAAGGTGGTTACATTAATACTATCCTTGCTATAAAATTGTGCTGCAGCACTGCAGCTTGGATTTTGCGCATACACAGATAAAATTAAAAAACAAAGAAAAAACGAGAGACAAATTATCTTACGATAACTCAAATTATTTGTTTGCACAATTCATTGGGGTATTAATAAACAAATATATTGAAAGATAGTGATTAGCAATTGGTTTAATTAGAGATTAGTTGGTTCAAAAATCAGTCATAATAATTCATTATGTGATAGAATACAACCTAATGGCTAATTAAACCAATCGCTAATATTATATTTGCTAAAAATTGACAAAATGCAGCATATAAAGGATTACATAGAACACAATAAACAGCGTTTACTGGATGAATTGTTTGATCTGTTACGCTTCCCATCGGTTAGTGCTGATCCAAAATATAAACCTGAGGTATTAAAAACAGCCGATTTTGTAGCTGAAAAACTGCGCAATGCGGGTGCCGATAAGGTAGAGGTTTGTCAAACCGCAGGCTACCCTATTATTTATGGTGAAAAAATAATTGATGCGGCGAAACCTACTGTGCTGGTTTATGGCCATTATGATGTGCAACCGCCAGATCCGCTGGAACTTTGGAAAACACCACCGTTTGAACCTACCATACGCGATGGTAAGATTTATGCACGTGGCGCATGTGATGATAAGGGCCAATTTTATATGCACGTAAAGGCTTTTGAGCTGATGATGCAAACCGATACTTTACCATGTAATATCAAATTTATGATTGAAGGTGAAGAAGAAGTAGGATCATCAAACCTGGCCATATTTGTAAAGGAAAATAAAGAGCGTTTAAAGGCTGATGTAGTATTAATATCAGATACCTCAATGATCAGCATGGAACACCCTTCGCTGGAAACCGGTTTACGTGGCTTATCTTACCTGGAGGTTGAAGTGACCGGCCCTAACCGTGATCTGCATTCGGGCGTATATGGCGGCGCTGTGGCTAACCCGGCAACTATACTGGCCAAAATGATAGCCAGCCTGCATGACGAAAATAACCATATCACCATCCCGGGTTTTTATGATGATGTTATTCCATTAACAGATGCCGAGCGTAAAGAGCTGAACGCGGCTCCTTATGATGAAGAAGCCTATAAAAAAGATCTGGATATTGCCGAAGTATGGGGCGAAAAAGGATATACTACTTTTGAACGTACCGGAACCCGCCCTACGTTAGAGGTAAACGGTATATGGGGCGGCTATATTGGCGAAGGCGCTAAAACCGTATTACCATCAAAAGCCAACGCGAAAATTTCGATGCGGTTGGTTCCAAACCAGGGCGCAGATAAAATTACCAAGCTATTTACAGATCATTTCTTAAAAATAGCGCCTGCTTATGTAAAGGTAAAAGTTACCCCTCATCATGGCGGCGAGCCCGCTGTTACGCCAACCGACAGTATAGCTTATAAAGCTGCGCAAAAAGCAATTACAGAATCATTCGGCGTAGCGCCTATACCTACACGCGGCGGCGGCAGTATCCCTATTGTAGCTTTATTTGAAGCAGAATTAGGCTTAAAAACGGTACTAATGGGCTTTGGATTAGATAGCGATGCGCTGCATTCGCCTAATGAGAAGTATGATGTTTTTAATTACTATAAGGGTATTGAAACTATCCCGCTGTTTCATAAATATTTTGCGGAGCTGAGTAAATAAGCTGTCTGAACCAGAATTTACAGAATTGGTGAATTTTCAGAATGCATAAAAATTCTGCTTATTTCTTTAATTCTGTAAATTCCGGTTCAGACAATAAACCGTTCGCACTTCTCTAAAAACGCTTTATCGGCATCCGCACCTATCCCCGGCGCGTCAGCTATATTTAAGCAATAGCCATCATAAGTTACGCCGCCAATGCAAGGGTCTTCCAGATGCCCAATCATGCAAGTATCCATGTCATAAAACTGCATATTGGGGTGCGCATATACAAAATGAAGTTTGGCGCTTAAAGCTATACGGCTTTCCAGCATCCCTCCCATCATGCAGGGTATATTCCGTTCGGCAGCCAGGTCATGTATTTGTTTTGCTTCAAATATCCCGCCCGATTTAGCCATTTTAATATTAATATAATCGCATGATTTTGTATTGATCTGCTTACGGGCATCATGATGATTATAAACGCTTTCATCTGCCATAATTCTTACCGGCGAAAGGATCATTAGCTCGGGCAAACGGTCATCGTACCAGGTACGCATGGGCTGCTCGCAAAAGTCTATATCATATTTTCCTAAACTTTGCAAAGCATAAACCGCTGCATCAAAGCTCCAGCCCTGGTTAGCATCTACACGTATTTTAATTTCATTGCCAACTGCCTGGCGAATTTGCTTTATCCTTTCCACATCCTCTTTAGCGCTTTTGCCCAACTTTACTTTTAAAATACCTGCGCCTGATTGTTTAAAAGCTATCGCTTTTTGAGCCATAGTTTCGGGTGAGGCGATGCCTATAGTAATGTCAGTTTCAACTTCCCGCTTTTTACCACCCAAAAACAGATATAAAGGCAATCCTGCGTTTTTAGCGGCAATATCATATAAAGCTATATCAAAGGCACTTTTTATAGTCGTATTTCCCGCTGTAAAATCATGCAATTGCTGTAACCTGTCCGGAATATTTAAAGCATCCTTACCTATCCATAACCGGGCAAATTCACGGGCCATAACCAGGCAGGTATCCTGCGTTTCGCCTACAATCATCGGGAAAGCCGAACACTCGCCAACTCCATAAAAACCACCATCTGTATGCACCCTGATGAAAACATTTTGCGCATGGGTCATAGTACCGGTAGCAATGGTAAATGGCTCCATTGGTATACTGAAGCGGTAGATGTCTATTTGGGTAATTATCACTTTATTGATGAAATATGTTAAACAATGTAAGATAATAAAACTCTGTCCACCTAAACGGCTAACTGTTTAATTTTTTTTTTACGAGTTTCATATTTTCCTGTCACGGTTAAGATTTTATAACGTCTTATACAAAATATGAAAAGAACAACTACCACACTTATTTTTTGTTTATTATTTTTCAAAGCAACTTTTGCACAAGAAATCGTTACTGCTGATATTGGTAACTTTTGGAATGCTTACGATAAAATTACAGCTACAAAAGACAGCACTCAGCAATTTGCTTATTTAAACCAGCTATTTATTGACAAAGGCACCCCCGGTTTAAAGGCCATGATGCAGGCAAGGGACTATACTGCCAAATCTTATATAGATGCGATAAATGGTTATCCGCTGTTCTGGAACTCTATCAGGGCAAACACTTTCAGGGCAAATGAATTTTCGAAAGATATAGCCGCTAATGTGTCAAAATTAAAAAAGCTTTATCCGGGTTTAAAACCGGCTAAGATTTACTTTACCATAGGTGCATTCAAAAGTGGGGGAACAACAATGGATAATATGGTACTTATCGGCAGCGAAATAGCCTTGGGTGATGAACACACGGTAATGCAGGAATTTCCAAAAAACTATGATGCGTTAAGAACCTATTTTAAAACCAACCCTATTAACCTGGTAGTTTTCACCAACATACATGAGTATATACACACGCAGCAAAAAACCACAGCAGTAAATTGTTTACTTGCACAATGTGTACTGGAAGGTGTTGCTGAATATCTGGCTGTAAAAGCAACCGGACAGCCATCAACAGCACCTGCTATAGCTTATGGTAAAGCGCATAATGAAAGAATCAGAGAGGTATTTGCATCGCAAATATTTAGCCCAAATGATGGTTTTTGGCTATACAGCAATGCAGAAAACGAATTTGGCGTAAGAGATTTAGGTTATTATGTAGGTTATGCCATTTGCGAAGATTACTATAACAAAGCAAAGAACAAACAGCAGGCTATTAAGGAAATGATAGAACTGGATTATAATAATGAAACTGCATTGAGCCAATTTGTTGATCAGTCGGGTTATTTTTCTCAGCCTGTACAGGCCCTCAAAACTGAATATGAAAAAAACAGGCCTGTTGTAACCGGTATCAAACCCTTTAAAAACAACGCGACAGACGTAAGCCCTGCGGATACCCGTATAACGGTAGAATTTTCTGCCACAATGGATAAGCACAATAGAAACTTTGAATTGGGCCCTTTAGGAAAAAGCAACTTATTAGTTATCAAAAAAATTATTGGCTTTGCAGAAGATGGAAAATCAATAACATTTGAAGTTGAATTAAAGCCGGCCCAACGGTATCAAGTTGTAGTTGGTGAAGGATTTAGAAATGCAGATGGCGTGCCCATTAAGCCGTACCTGATAGACTTTACTACAACCTATAAATGATGCTTTTTGGCTCTTCCGTTGGTTAAAACTAACGGAAATGAAATATGAACTGAGGCTTTGGTCTAAATAGAATTTTTAGGGTTAAAGCGATTTCCCTGTCATGTTTTGCAATCCCACACAATTGCATTATATTTGCATTTCTACAAGTAATAAATAAATCAACTTTAGCCACTTGTTCCTGTCGACTTTTACCGGGAACAATCTCTGTGCTAATTTAAAATCTTCCTTAAAAAAAGTATACATGGCTCAAGAAAACACGCCTGCACAATTTGATTATAATTCAACCAGGAACAAATTAATCCTGTCTGAATATGGCCGCAATGTTCAAAATATGGTTAAATACATTTGCGAGCTGCCAACAAAAGAAGAACGTAACCGCTATGCCGCGGTGGTAATTGACCTGATGGGTTTTTTAAACCCGCACCTGCGCGATGTTGCCGATTTTAAACATAAGCTATGGGATCATTTACATATCATATCTGACTATCAGATAGATGTGGATTCACCCTATCCTAAACCAACGCCCGAGGCAATTCATTTAAAACCTAAGCCGCTTAGGTATCCGCACCAGCGAATCCGTTATAAGCATTATGGTAAAACCATTGAGCTGATGATAGAGAAGGCTAAAAGCATTGAAGAACCAGAGCGCAGGAAACACATGGTACAGGCCATTGCCAATTTTATGAAAATGGCATATGTACAATGGAACAAAGACTCGGTTGCCGATGAAATGATATTAGCTGACCTGGTTGCTTTATCCGGCGGGGAATTAAAGATCGAAGAAAATATTAACCTTAACCGGGTTGAATATCGCGCCACACCGCAAAATAATAATAACAATAATCGCGGGCGCAGCAATAACAATCAAAATAACCGTGGCGGCGGTGGCAGCCGTACCAACAATAATAATAACCCGCGCAATAACAATAGCCAAAATAATCGTAACCGTAATAATAGCGGCGGGGCCAAAAAATATTAATCAATGTTCATAGTTTAAGGCTGATGGTTCATGGCAAGTGATAAATTTATTTTTAATCTTTGCAGCCATTAGCTATACCCCAACCAATAAATCATGAACTAATACCTATGAACTAATTATGACTAACGCATTTGAAATAACAGGGGGAAAACCTCTAAAGGGCGAGATAACCCCACAAGGCGCAAAAAACGAAGCTTTACAGGTTATTTCTGCTGTATTGCTAACTGACCAAAAAGTAACCATCAGTAATATTCCTGATATTAAGGATGTAAACAAGCTGATTGAGCTTTTGGGTGATATGGGCGTAATAGTTCAGCGCCTCACTAACGATACTTACAGCTTTGAAGCAAAAGATATTGATCAAAACTTTTTCCAGTCGGATGCTTTTAAGGCAAAAGGCGGCGGTCTGCGTGGTTCTATTATGATTGTAGGGCCGCTATTGGCCCGCTTTGGCAAAGCATCCATACCTAAACCCGGTGGCGACAAAATAGGCCGCAGAAGATTAGATACCCACTTTTTAGGATTTGAAAAATTAGGTGCGCAATTTAATTATAACCCTGAAGACGGCTTTTTTAATGTAGATGCCTCTAACTTACATGGAACCTATATTTTATTAGATGAGGCTTCGGTAACCGGCACTGCCAATATTGTGATGGCTGCAGTTTTGGCTAAGGGAACCACCACCATATATAATGCCGCTTGTGAGCCTTATTTGCAACAGTTATGCAAAATGCTTAACCGCATGGGCGCCAAAATTAGCGGTATTGGCTCAAACTTGTTAACTATTGAAGGCGTTACTGAACTTGGCGGAACAGATCATCGTTTGCTGCCAGATATGATCGAGATCGGTTCATTCATTGGCCTGGCCGCCATGACCGGGTCAGAGATTACGATTAAAGATGTTAAATACAAAGAGTTGGGTATGATTCCTGACGTATTTAAACGCCTGGGTATCCAACTGGAGTTGCGCGGAGATGATATTTACATTCCGGCACAAACGCACTATGAAATAGATACTTTTATTGACGGGTCTATCATGACCATTGCCGATGCCCCATGGCCGGGTTTTACTCCCGATCTGTTAAGTATTGTGCTGGTAGTGGCCATACAGGCTAAGGGCTCCGTACTTATCCATCAAAAAATGTTTGAAAGCCGTTTGTTCTTTGTAGACAAGCTATTAGATATGGGCGCGCAAATTATTCTTTGCGACCCGCATCGTGCAACAGTTATCGGTCTGGATAAACAGGTACAATTACGCGGTATATCCATGACCTCGCCAGATATTCGTGCCGGCGTGTCATTGTTGATTGCAGCTTTATCGGCACAAGGCAAATCAACCATTTATAACATAGAACAAATTGAGCGTGGCTATCAGCATATCGATGAAAGACTAAGAGCATTAGGTGCTGATATAAAACGGATTTAAGGATATTTGACCATTATGTAAAAGGGTAAGGTAGAAGGTAATCTTTCAGCTTTACCCTTTTTGTTTTTTATCAAAAAAACTAATTAACTTTAGTACATATATATTAAAACCTAATCCACTGCATGTCCTACCAAAACCGCAGATCAACTTATACTAATTTCATATTGCTGTTTGTAATCCTTAAAATAGGATTAAATCTTTTAGCTATAGCTCACTTTGGGTTTCACCGCGATGAACTTTTACATTTAGCATTAGGCGATCATTTAGACTTGGGATACAAAGAAGTACCACCTTTTATCGCTTTATTGGCAAAGATCACTACTTCTGTTTTTGGCGGTTCTGTTTTTGCCAGCCGCATTTTTACCACCCTTTGTGGCGGCGCTATTGTTTGGTTGGTTGGTTTGATAACTGTAGAATTAGGCGGTAAAATGTTTGCCATTACGTTAGCCTGTTTAAGTATCATTTTTGCCCCGGCCTTTGTTGCCAGCGATTATCTTTTTCAACCCGTTGTATTTGACCAATTATGGTGGACATTAGCCGTTTGGCTGTTAATGAGATATATTAATTATCGCTCCGTAAAATATCTTTACCTATTAGGGGCAATTATTGGCATAGGCTTATTAACTAAGTATACCATGGGCTTTTTCACCCTTGCTTTATTAGTGGGCTTGCTATTTACCAAACAGCGCAAAATATTACTAAACCGGCATATTTGGGGTGCGGCTGTATTAGCATTGTTGATCTTCCTGCCAAATATCATCTGGCAGTTTCAACATCATTTGCCAGTAATTACCCACATGAAAACGTTGCAAAAATATCAACTTAATTACATCAAACCCGGTAATTTTATTAGTCAGCAAATAGCTGTTAATGGCATAGCCCTATTTTTATGGGTAGTTGGCTTTGGTTTTTTATTGTTCTCTTATAAGCTGCGCAAGTTTCAGTTCCTGGCATTTGCCTTTGTATTGATCTTTATTTTTTTATTGGAAATGAGCGGCAAAAATTATTACCTGTTTGGTGCTTACCCAATGTTATTTGCCGCAGGCGGCTATGGTTTTGAGCGATGGATAAAAATAAAATATACGCCGATACGTACATTGGTGATTATATTATTTACGCTTCCTAATTTAATATTGTTACCGATGCTATTGCCGGTTTTACCGCTAAATTCAACATTGGCAGTATTTCGTTTTGTGGATAAATATACCTCAGCTTTTCGTTTTATAGTAACATGGGAGGACCATAAAGTGCACCCGCTTACCCAGGATTATGCCGATATGTTAGGTTGGGAAGAGATGGTTGCAAAAACCGCTAAGATCTATCACTCTTTAAGCCCCGAAGAAAGAGCCAGCACTGTGATCTTTGCAGATAATTATGGCGAAGCCGGGGCATTCGCACATTTCGGCCCGGCTTATAACTTACCAGAAGCTGTTTGCCTGGATAGCAGTTTCGCTTTATGGGCACCTGCTGAAATCCACCCGAAAAATATAATTTATGTAAGCGATGACTGCGACGTAAGCGACCTTACACCAATTGTTGGAAGCATTAAATTGATGGATAAAATAGCAGACCCATTAGCCAGGGAATATGGTACCGGTATCTTTTTACTAAAGGGCGTAAAACCTCAAATTACTGATCTTTACAAACAGAACCTGAAACAAAAGCTTGAAAAATAGCTTATCAAGGTTTATTACTTGTTTAACCAATGCGCGGATTAAAAACCATCGTTTTCCTGTTTATCTCCAACACCTTTATGACCTTTGCCTGGTACGGGCATTTAAAATTCAAAGATTTTTCGTGGGGGAAAAACCTGGGCTTATTTTCAATCATACTCATAAGTTGGGGGCTGGCATTTTTTGAGTATACCTTCCAGGTACCTGCAAATCGTGCAGGTTTTAAAGGCGATGGCGGGCCATTTAATTTGGTTCAGTTAAAAACCATACAGGAAGCTATTACGCTCACTGTATTTATGATCTTCACCACCGTGTTTTTTAAAACCGAAAAATTAGGCTGGAATCACTTAGTTGGTTTCGGACTGATCGTTTTGGCTGTATTTGTGATTTTTAAGAAGTGGTAGGATAATACCCTTCACGTCATTGCGCGGCCTAAATCGGGTTACGCGATGGCGGGCCAAAGCAAACACGTCACCTTACATACAAAGAGATTGCCACGTCGCATCCAACACTCCTAGCCCTTCTGCTCCTCGCAATGACAAGTTTGCAACACCTTACCCCGATATTGCATTAATAATATCATACTGTGTAATGATCTCGATCTGGCCGTTAGCCTCAACTAATACCGCGATATTATCCTTGTTGATCATCGCTGAAATTTTATCAATTGATGTATTCAGATCAACAAAAGGGAACGGCGCAGTAGCGATATTTTTTAAGGGTTGAGATTTTAAGGATGGATTTTCAAGCAATGCGTCCAGTATGTCACTTTCAGTGATCTTCCCTATTACCATGCCATGCTGGGTAACCGGTATTTGTGATATATTAAGTGATTTAATGGTATTGATGGCTTCCAAAACAGACTTATCACAATCAATAGTTACAATCTCCTGGTTTTCTTTCTTTTTAATAATATCCTGAGCTGTCAGCTTTTCGTCCTTCAAGAAACCACGATCGCGCAGCCAATCATCATTATACATTTTACCTAAATAACGGGTACCATGATCAGGGAATATCACAACTACCAGGTCGCCTTCTTTAAACCTGTCCTTCATCTGCAACACACCTGCAATGGCCGCCCCCGTTGAGTTACCTGCAAAAATGCCTTCTTTACGGGCTATCTCGCGGGTCATCAAGGCAGCGTCCTTATCGGTTACTTTTTCAAAATGGTCTATCAGGCTAAAATCAACATTGGCAGGTAAAAAGTCCTCGCCTATACCTTCAGTAATATATGGATAGATCTCATTTTTATCCATAATACCGGTTTCTTTATATTTCTTAAAAACCGAGCCATAGGTATCAATACCTAATACCTGTATGTTTGGATTTTGCTCTTTTAAATAACGGGCTGTGCCTGATATGGTACCTCCTGTACCCACCCCTACTACCAAATGCGTTATTTTGCCCTCGGTCTGCTCCCAAATTTCGGGGCCGGTTTGCTCATAATGAGCCTGTGAGTTAGATAAGTTATCATATTGATTGGGCTTCCACGAATTAGGTACCTCCCGCTCTAATCGCGATGAAACGGAATAATATGAACGCGGATCTTCCGGGTCAACATTTGTTGGGCAAACAATTACCTCGGCACCAAAGGCGCGCAAGGCATCAAATTTTTCTTTTGACTGTTTATCTGTACTGGTAAAAATACATTTATAGCCTTTTATAACAGCAGCAATGGCCAACCCCATACCTGTATTACCGGATGTGCCTTCAATAATAGTTCCGCCGGGTTTAAGTTTACCGCTTTTTTCGGCATCCTCAATCATTTTAAGGGCCATACGGTCCTTAATAGAATTGCCCGGGTTAGTGGTTTCTATTTTAGCTAAAACTGTTGCGGAAACATCTTTTGTTACTTTGTTTAGTCTGACTAAAGGCGTATGGCCAATGGTTTCTAATATATTATTATACCACATTTCTGATCTTATAAAGGCCGGTATGTAAACCGGCATAATTAACTCTACTATTTTAGTAGACAATACAAAAGTACAAAATTAGATAAAGGCTTTGCTTAAAATCTTAAATGTTTAACGGTAAGGCCGCCATTGATCAATTGTTTTAATGATTCAATACCAATTTTTAAATGAGTTTCCACAAACTGGCCGGTCACTTTCGAATCACTTTCGGTTGTTTTAACGCCTTCAGGTATCATTGGCTGGTCTGATACCAGCAATAAAGCGCCTGTAGGGATCTTATTGGCAAAACCTGTAGTGAAGATGGTAGCCGTTTCCATATCTACAGCCATGGCGCGCAGTTGTTTTAAATACTTTTTAAATACCTTGTCATGTTCCCAAACACGGCGGTTGGTAGTATAGCAGGTACCTGTCCAGTAATCCAGCGAGAAATCACGGATAGTGGTTGAAATAGCTTTTTGTAAAGCAAATGCCGGCAAAGCCGGTACTTCAGGCGGCAAGTAATCATTTGAAGTACCTTCTCCCCTGATAGCCGCGATAGGTAATATTAAATCGCCAACACTGTTTTTCCTTTTTAAACCACCGCATTTACCCAAAAATATAACAGCCTTTGGGTGTATGGCTGTAAGCAGGTCCATTACCGTAGCTGCTACCGAACTGCCCATTCCAAAATTAATAATGGTTATACCATTGGCAGTTACGCTTTGCATAGGTTTATCAATACCCATAATTGGCGCATTGTCGTTCCATTCAGAAAATAGCTGTATGTATTTAGAAAAATTGGTAAGAATGATGTAGTTGCCAAATTCATCTAACGGGCGGCCTGTATAGCGCGGCAACCAGTTGGCTACAATGCCTTCTTTTGTTTTAAGCCCCGATCTGACCGGGCTTTGTACTTCTTTCACCACTGGTGGCGTATCTGTAAGTTCTTTCTTTACCTTTAGGTTTTCGTTCATGATCTTTAATATTTAGCCCCTGTAAAAAAGAAATTTTATTTAGTGTTCTGCATTATAGTCCTCCTACCGGGGTTAGTCGGGAGGTATAGATACAACAAACCCCGGCGTTACACCAGGGTTTGAGTTTATTTTATAACAAATATAGTATTTTACTATATCCGAATTGTTAAGCCACTTTTAATTTTTTCAAATCAGACTTGTCAAATTTTTCCCTGGCGTAATCTAACGTTATGTTTAGTTTTTTAGCATCCTTTTTAGACGGGAACTCAAACATCGCGTCTATCATAATGGCTTCGCAAATAGAACGTAAGCCACGTGCACCTAATTTAAACTCCATTGCTTTATCTACAATAAACTCTAAAACGTCTTCTTCAAAATCAAGCTTTACGCCTTCATATTCAAATAGTTTTTTGTACTGTTTTAGTAAAGAGTTTTTAGGTTCGATAAGAATGTTTTTTAACGCTTCCCTATCCAACGGATTTAAGTAAGTAAGCACCGGTAAACGGCCTATCAACTCGGGTATTAAGCCAAATGATTTCAAATCCTGTGGAGTAATATACTTGTACAGGTTTTTCATATCCACTTCGCCGTCATTACCTTTTAACTTATAACCTACGGTTTGTGTACGTAAACGGTTGGCAATTTTACGGTCTATACCATCAAACGCGCCACCGCAGATAAATAAAATATTGCTGGTATTAACCGTGATCATTTTTTGATCCGGGTGTTTACGCCCGCCTTGTGGTGGTACGTTAACCATGGTGCCTTCCAGAATTTTAAGTAAAGCCTGTTGCACACCTTCGCCAGATACATCGCGGGTTATAGATGCATTGTCGCTTTTACGCGCTATTTTATCTACCTCGTCAATATATACAATGCCCTTTTCGGCTAATGATACATCATAATCAGCAGATTGCAGTAAACGGGTCAATATACTTTCTACGTCCTCGCCTACATAGCCGGCCTCTGTCAATACCGTTGCATCGCAAATACAAAAAGGTACATTTAAAACCTTCGCCAGCGTTTTTGCCAGTAAAGTTTTACCTGTTCCGGTTTCGCCCACCATAATGATGTTTGATTTTTCAATCTCTACTTCATCTTTATCAATACGTTGATTTAAACGTTTATAGTGATTATATACGGCAACTGAGAGTATTTTCTTGGCATCATCCTGCCCAATAACATATTGGTCAAGATGGGTTTTTATTTCATAAGGCTTTAAAATAGACGGCGCAGTAGGTGAGGTTTTCACCTTACGTACTTTTAGCTCCTCGGCCAGTATTTCATTAGCCTGGTTAACGCATTTATCACAAATATGTGCATCAAGCCCTGCTATCAGCATCAGCGAGTCCTGCTTGCCTGCGCCGCAAAACGAACATCTGATTTCTTTGCTGTTTTTATTCATTGTGATATTTTTTGATTAACAAATTTAAGTATTTAGCGGTAGTAAACAAATATTAGTTAAGTAGTTGATTAAGTGAGTGGTTAAAACATATATAACTAAATCAACCACTCACCCGATCAACCTATAACTACGTAAGCAAATTATTTGGTTTTTGTTTTGTTGCCTCTTAATATTTCGTCAACCATACCAAACTCTTTTGCTTCTTCGGCAATCATCCAATGGTCACGGTCTGATGCATCCCAAACTTTTTCAAAT
>DASWOZ010000419.1:0-4142 GCA_036398535.1 Mucilaginibacter sp.
CCTCTAAATCTCCCCCGGTAGGGGAGGCTTTAACCTATTTATAGGAAAGAACAAAAGTCCTCCCGTAGGGAGGATTTAGGAGTGGCTAAATTTTGACTTTTAACTTTTGAATTATATCTTTAACGGATGCACATAGCTATAGTAGGAAACATAGGAGCCGGTAAAACTACGCTCACCGAAATGCTGGCCAAAAATTATGGCTGGGATCCTTTATTTGAGGCTGTTGATAATAATCCGTATCTGGAAGATTTTTACAGCGATATGAAACGTTGGAGCTTTAACCTGCAGATCTATTTTTTAAATAGCCGCTACCGCCAGATAGTTGACATTCAAAAAAGCGGGCGCAATATTATACAGGATCGTACCATATATGAAGATGCCTACATCTTTGCCGAGAACCTGCACGATATGGGGCTGATGACCTCGCGCGATTATGAAAATTATGAAGCTATTTTTGATAATATAACTGAATATATTAAACCGCCGGACCTATTGGTTTACTTAAAAGCATCAGTACCTACTTTAGTTAATAACATACAACGCCGCGGCCGCGAATATGAAACAGGCATTCGTATTGATTACCTGTCCAAGTTGAACGAGAAGTATGATAAGTGGATAAAAGGCTATAAGCTGGGTAAGCTGCTGGTGTTAGATAAAGATACCCTTGATTTTGCCAACAATACCGAAGACATGGCTTCTATTATACAAATGGTAGAACGGGAGATAAACGGATTGTTTTAGTTGCGAGTGATAAATAAGTTGTGAGTTATAAGTGATGCGTTGTGAATTTTTACAATATCCTATGTACAATTTATTATACTTACAACTTATAACTCACAATTATCCTATGTGCAATTTGTTATACTCACAACCCACAACTCATCACTTACAACCCATATGAATATCCTCGGTATTATCCCTGCACGTTATGCTTCTTCCCGGTTCCCGGGTAAGCCGTTGATAGATATTAGCGGCAAGAGCATGATACAGCGGGTTTATGAGCAGGCTAAAAAGTGCGCTCACTTAGCCGAAGTTATTGTAGCTACGGATGATGACCGCATATTTGACCATGTAATGGCCTTTGGCGGTGTAGCGGTAATAACCGCTGCTGATCATCAAAGTGGGACTGACCGTTGTGCTGAAGTAGCCCTGGCGCATCCCCAATACGATATTATTATTAATGTACAGGGTGATGAACCCTATATCGACCCGGAGCAGATCACCAAATTAGCGGTTTGCTTTACTACGCCCGATGTGCAGATAGCCACTTTAATTAAACGTGTAAAAACCGAGCAGGAACTGCATAACCCAAACTCGCCAAAAGTGGTGGTGAATAAATTAGCCGAAGCGATTTATTTTTCACGATCGGCCCTGCCCCATATCAGGGGTGAAGAGCCGCAAAACTGGCTGGAATTTTATCCTTATTTTAAACATATCGGTATTTACGGTTACCGGGCCGATGTGTTACAGCAAATTACCAAATTGCCTATTTCTGCCTTAGAGAAAGCCGAAAGCCTGGAACAACTGCGCTGGATAGAGAACGGTTATCGCATAAAAGTTGCCGAAACCGAACTGGAAACCCACGCTATTGATACGCCGGAGGATTTAAATAAGTTCATCATTTAAGCTGGTTTTAATTTTTAGTGTTCAAGTTATAAAGTTTGTATAATTTTATCAATCATTGGTAAATGATTATTCATGAAGATTTTTTCTCAGTTAAAGAAAAATTTAAAAAACGACTTTTCTAAATTAAGACCTATAAAGGTTGCCTTGTTAGGCGATACCGCAACACAGCTTTTAAACCAGGCACTACGTGGCACAGGTTATGACGATGGTTTTAACCTGCAAATTTGGGAAGCCGGTTTTAACCAGATTGAACGACAGATTTTTGACCCCGCATCTGAATTATATGAATTTGATCCTGAAGTTGTTATTGTATTTCAGTCATCACATAAGCTGCTTAGTAAGTACAATAAACTACAACCCCAATACTACAGCACGATTGCTGAAAGCCAACTGGAACTGGTAAATAATTTATGTTCGGCAATTAATGCTAAAACACGCGCAAAAATTATTTACTACAATTATGCAGAGATAGATGATGCCGTATTCGGCAACTATGCTAATAAAACAGATCAGTCGTTTTTATTCCAGCTACGAAAACTGAATTACGAGTTAATGCTTTATGCCGCTAAAAGCGCTAATTTTTATATAGCTGATATTTCCTCTATCCAAAACCAGGCAGGTAAATCCGCCATGTTCCAAACCTCGGTTTATATTAATACCGACATGGTTTTAAGCATTGATGTTTTGCCATTGGTTGCCGCAAGAACGGTTGATTTAATTGGCTCAATACATGGTAAATTTAAAAAATGCCTGATCTTAGACCTTGATAACACCTTATGGGGTGGCATAATAGGTGATGATGGGTTAGAAAATATCCAGGTAGGGAGCCTGGGGATTGGCAAAGCATTTACCGAGTTTCAATATTGGGTTAAAAAATTAAAAAACCGGGGAGTAATTATTGCCATATGTAGTAAAAATACCGAATCCGTTGCAATGGAGCCCTTTGAAAAGCACCCGGACATGGTATTGCATCTGGATGATATTGCTGTTTTTATGGCTAATTGGGATAACAAGGTCGACAATATCAAAAAGATACAAGCTATATTAAACATTGGCTTTGACTCGATGGTGTTTTTAGATGATAACCCGTTTGAAAGAAATATAGTAAGAGAAAATATACCACAGCTTACTGTCCCGGAATTACCGGTTGACCCGGCTGATTACCTGGAATATTTGTACACCTTAAATTTATTCGAAACCAACTCATTTTCCGGCGAAGATGTGGAACGGACAAAGCAATATCAAACAGAAGCGAAGCGTGCTGTTATTCAAACCAGCTTTACTAATGAGGATGATTTTTTAAAAAGCCTAAACATGATTTCGCTTGTGGCGCCTTTTAATAAATTTAATACACCACGGGTTGCGCAGCTTTCGCAACGTTCAAACCAGTTTAATTTGCGCACCGTAAGGTATACCGAGGGAGATATTGAACAGCTTATTCAACAGGCCAATGTTTTTACTTATACTTTTACGCTGGAAGATAAATTTGGCGATAATGGGCTGATAAGTGTGGTTATTCTTGAGCAGGAAGATATAGATACCTTATTTATTAATACCTGGTTAATGAGTTGCCGTGTATTAAAACGCGGTATGGAAAACTTTATATTGAACACTATTTCAAACTTTGCAAAGCAAAAGGGATACACTTATTTAAAGGGCGAGTATTTGCCGACGGCAAAAAACGAAATGGTTAAAGATCATTACTTAACTTTGGGGTTTGCACCAGTGGATAATCAATGGTTGCTGAATGTTAAAGATTATAAAAATAGAAAGTGTTTTATTGAAGCTAAATGATAGAATATGGAAAGAAATGAAATTTTAAAAAAGATGAACGTTATTTTTTGTGATGTGCTGGATAACGAGTATATAGTTTTAACAGATGCAACTACCGCGAATGATGTAGAAGACTGGGATTCTTTAAATCATATTCAACTGGTGGTAGCTATTGAAAAAAGCTTTAAGATCAGGTTCAACTCGCAGGAAATTCAAAGCTGGGATACCGTAGGCGATATGGTTAGTTCAATAAGTGCTAAGCTTAATTAAGTATGAAATTTCATCAT
Organism: Mucilaginibacter sp.; assembly: GCA_036398535.1. Taxonomy (GTDB): domain Bacteria; phylum Bacteroidota; class Bacteroidia; order Sphingobacteriales; family Sphingobacteriaceae; genus Mucilaginibacter. The sequence continues at coordinate 3,687 of DASWOZ010000419.1, forward strand.
ATTGGAATAGCATGCAAAAATATAACCGAAGAAATAGCAAATGTATCTAAGATCCATACCATTATTAAACAAACGCCTATTGTTTTTGATAAAGAACAAAATGCAGAACTGGTAATGCTGACCCTTGCCGACGGGACTAACTTAGAACTGATAGCCGGTAAACAGGTTGAGAACTTAACAAAAAAGAACATCACCTATTATCATATATGTTTTGAGGTAGATGATATTAATGCCGAAATTGAAAAACTGGTAAGCAACCAAGCGTATTTGGTATCGCCACCAAAACCGGCCATTTTATTTGATAATCGCGAGGTGGCTTTTCTTAGTGTATCTTATGGATTAATTGAGTTGTTGAGTTTGAAATAAATTCCTTTTAATTACCAACAGAAGCCAGTACTCCGTTTTTATATGCCCGTTTTTGCAATTGTGATTTGATGCCCTTAAAAATTTTAACCG
>DASWOZ010000420.1:0-3057 GCA_036398535.1 Mucilaginibacter sp.
AGCAAGGTGGCGGCGGCGGTGCCCCACCCACACCACAAAAATAACAAAATAGAAAGCTCTGGTTTTACCGGGGCTTTTTTTATTTTAGCTGAAACTTACATAGTGGGATCAGCAGAAGCGTATATCGAAAAAAAACTGAACGAAAGGCGTTCATCCGGTGCTTACAGAACCCTGAAGCCGGAAAATACCCTTGTTGATTTTTGTTCAAATGATTATTTGAGCTTTGCCCGGTCATCCATCCTGAAAAGAAACATCTACGATGAGATAAACAGAAATAACACGGCTTTAAACGGCGCAACTGGCTCAAGGTTAATATCAGGCAATTCCGCTTATACTGAAGATCTGGAAAAACAAATAGCAGCTTATCATCATAGTGAAGCTGGATTGATCTTCAATTCGGGTTATGATGCTAATGTGGGTCTGTTTTCATCCTTGCTTCAACGAGGCGATACCATTATAACAGACGAACTGATCCATGCCTCTATAATTGACGGTGCGCGATTAAGCAACGCCAACCGGTATAGTTTTAAACACAATGACATAAATGGCCTAGAAGCCAAATTAAAGGCCGCAAAAGGCATTTGTTATGTAGTGATTGAAAGTATCTACTCTATGGATGGAGATACACCTCCCCTGTTGGATATATTGAACCTGACTGAAAAATATAATGCCTGTTTAATAGTAGATGAAGCACACGCCGTTGGCTTATATAAAAAAGGGTTAGTATGCGAACTTGGCTTAGAAAAAAGAGTATTTGCCAGAATTGTGACTTTTGGAAAAGCACTGGGCTGTCATGGCGCAATTATATTAGGAAATAATTCGTTACGCGAATACCTGATCAATTTTGCCAGGTCATTTATTTATACCACCGCCGCGCCTTTTCATCAGCTGGCATCTGTAAAAATGGCTTATCAATTATTAGATCAATCAGATAAAGAGATAAAGGTGTTACAAAATAATATCCGGCTATTTAAAGAAAGTATAAAACTGAATGGCACCTATTTTTTAATAAAAAGTGATAGCGCTATTCAATGTATCCTATTAAAAAGTAATGAAAAGGCAAAAGCTATAGCTGCGCAATTGCAAAACAGCGGTTTAGATGTTCGTGCTATCCTCAGCCCTACCGTACCACAAGGCAGCGAGCGGATAAGAATTTGTTTGCATGCTTTTAATACAGCCAATGAATTAACTTTGCTGGTTAATACACTAAATAATTTGACCGATGCAGAGTAAGCAACCATTATTTATTACAGGCATAGGTACAGGGATTGGAAAAACCATCATATCTGCAATATTAACAGAAAAGCTAAAGGCCGATTACTGGAAACCTGTACAATCAGGTGATTTGCATGATAGTGATACTTTAAAAGTTAAGAGCTTAATATCTAATACAACATCAGTATTTCATCCGGAAACTTATCAATTAACTCAGCCCTTCTCACCGCATAAATCAGCCGCTTTAGATGGGATTAAAATAGAGCTTCAAAAATTCGCCTTACCAGTTACAAATAACCAATTGTTAATTGAAGGTGCAGGCGGGCTAATGGTGCCATTAAATAACGAGCTGTTAATGATACACCTGATCAGGCACCTGAATGCTAAAGTGATATTGGTATCACAAAATTACCTGGGGAGCATTAACCATACACTACTATCCATACAAGCATTAAAACAACATGAAATAGCTATTGAAGGCCTGGTATTTAACGGCGATAAGGATGAGTCTTCCGAAGATTACATTTTAAGATATTCCGGCGTAAAGTTGCTGGGGCATTTACCTATGCTTGCAACTATAAATAAAGCAACAATTAAGATGAGTAGTAATTACATAACGCTTTAACACATAAATTATCTTATGTTAACAAATATTACAGTAATTGGATCTGGAACTATGGGAAACGGTATTGCGCACACCTTTGCACAATATGGGTTTGAAGTGTCTTTAGTAGATATTAATACAGAAGCATTGCAGCGCGCATTACAAACCATCGGTACTAATCTTGACAAGCAAATAAAAAAAGGGTCAATAACCGAGCAGATAAAAACGGATACACTTAACCGCATTAAAACCTACACGGACTTACAAAGCGGTTCGGCTAATGCCGATCTGGTAGTTGAGGCGGCTACCGAAAACCGGGATATTAAACTTAACTTGTTTAAGCAACTCAGTACTATTTGCAGTGCCAATACCATATTAGCATCAAATACCTCGTCTATCTCTATAACAGAAATAGCCTCAGTGACCCAACATCCCGAAAAAGTGATCGGTATGCACTTTATGAACCCGGTACCGTTGATGAAGTTGGTTGAGGTAATAAAAGGGAAAGCAACCTCTGCAGCGGTAACAGCTACCATCATGGGGCTTTCTAAAAGTTTAGATAAAGTCCCGGTCGAAGTAAATGATGCACCGGGCTTTGTAGCCAACCGTATTTTAATGCCGATGATTAATGAAGCGGTTTATACGCTTTATGAAAGCGTATCGGGTGTTGAAGAAATTGATACTGTAATGAAGCTGGGTATGGCCCACCCAATGGGTCCACTTCAATTAGCTGATTTTATTGGGTTAGATGTATGCCTTGCTATATTAAATGTATTATACACCGGCTTTAATGATAAAAAATACACACCATGCCCGTTACTGGTTGCTATGGTTAATGAAGGCAACTTAGGTGTAAAATCCGGCAGTGGTTTTTATAAATATACTGCCGGAAGCAAGGAACTGGTAGTTGCTGACAGATTTAAATTTTAAACTTTTCATTTCAAAGTTTGTCATACTGACAATAACAAACCCAACAAAAAATGAAAGCGATCAATAAAATTTGGATATTAATTGTTTTGGCAGGCGCTATGTTCCTGTCAGCATGTTATGGTAGTTATTTTGTTACTTCCCGCCCTGCCGAACCTTATTATGTAAGGCCAGCATCCCCCTATTATGGCGCGGTTTGGATACCCGGCGAATGGGTTTGGAACGGTGGCCGGTACGCCTACATTAATGGCCATTGGGCAAGACCAAGAGCCGGACGGGTATACGTAGAAGGCCGTTGGGAAAACGGCCCA
>DASWOZ010000421.1:0-6746 GCA_036398535.1 Mucilaginibacter sp.
CTATCGATTTAGATCTGTTTACAGATGAGCCATTTGATAGAGAACAAATAGTCAACAAATTAGAAAATATATTTCCTTCATTTTCTTTCGAAGGAATCAAAAGCCCAAGATTATTCTTCACATATATTAATAACGTAAAAGTAGATTTTGTGTATACCTTTGAACCTTTTAGTTACGTGTATAATTTGATAGGAGGCATAAGAATCGCATCAATTGAAGAAATAATAGCACTTAAATTGAATGCGATTGCAGGACGGGTGGGGCTAAAAAAGATTTTTGGGATTTATATGAATTATTATTCATTTGAACAGATGATACCTTTTATCAAAAGAGGTATCCTAATAATAATGCATTAATGATGATAGCCAAATCCATTACATATTTTGGTGAAGCAGATTTGCAACCAGCCCCTTATTGTTTCAAACATCTAAAATGGGGGAATATTAAAAAAGAAATTATAAAAAAATTTAACACATATATTCAAGAATAAATTAATGGCTGTTGACGTTTTATTAGGCCTCCAATGGGGCGACGAAGGTAAAGGAAAAATTGTTGATGTACTGAGCGCAGATTATGACCTGATAGCCCGTTTTCAGGGTGGGCCAAATGCAGGCCATACTTTAGAGTTTGACGGCAAAAAGTTTGTACTCAATACCATCCCTTCGGGCATATTTTTTAAAAACACACTTAATCTTATTGGTAACGGTGTGGTAATTGATCCTATCACCTTAAAAAAGGAAATAGATAAACTTAAAGATGCCGGGCATGACCTGTTGGCTAAAAAGAATTTGGTGATAGCCAAAAAGGCGCATTTAATATTACCTACCCATCAACTGCTGGATGCCGCATCTGAAAAAAAGATGGGCGAGGGTAAAATTGGTTCTACTTTAAAAGGTATAGGCCCAACCTACATGGATAAAACCGGGCGTAATGGTTTACGCATTGGTGATATTACCCTGCCTGATTTTAAAGAGCGCTATCAAAAATTGACCGATAAGCATATTTCAATGCTGCAAGCGCTATATGGCGAAGTGGCTGATTTTTCTGAACGCGAGCAGGCATTTTTTGAAGCGATTGAATTAATTAAACAATTTGGGTTGGTTGATTCTGAGCATTTGGTTAATAGTTACATTAAACAAGGCAAAAAAATATTGGCCGAAGGTGCACAGGGCACTATGTTGGATATTGACTTTGGCTCCTATCCATTTGTAACTTCATCAAACACCACTACTGCCGGTGCCTGCACAGGCTTAGGTATTGCCCCAAACAAAATAGGTGAGGTAATAGGAATTTTCAAATCTTATTGCACCCGTGTTGGCAGCGGTCCCTTCCCTACCGAACTGGACAATGAATTAGGCGAAGAACTGCGCCAGATAGGCCATGAATTTGGCGCCACCACCGGAAGGCCGCGCCGTACCGGATGGATTGATCTGCCTGCTTTAAAATATGCGATCATGTTGAATGGTGTTACCCAACTGGTAATGACCAAAGCAGATGTGTTAAGCGGGTTTGAAAAAATTTACGCTTGTACAAATTATAACTATTTAGGCGAAACTATCGACTACATGCCTTATGATATATGCTCGGTTGATGCTACACCTGTTTTGAAAGAAATTGACGGTTGGAATGAGGACCTGACCGGTATAACCGGGTTAGATCAAATACCCCCTGCTTTAACGGCTTATATAGGCTTTTTAGAAAAAGAATTAGGCGTACCGGTAAAATACCTTTCTGTTGGACCAGACCGGGTACAAACTTTGGTACTGTATTAATAATTCCCCCGCGTCACTGCGAGGAACGAAGCAATCTCTACACATGCCCTATCTCATTAGAGATCGCTTCGTTCCTCGCAATAACGGAGAGGGCTAGGTTGTCTTCGTACTGCGCAATGACATAGTTTTGATGTATTGGCTAATATGACTATACAGTTAAACCATCCCGGCATTTTTAAACAAAAAGTGTTACAATGGGCATCTGCCTTTGATGCGGTATGTTACCTTGACTCCAATAATTTTAAGGATAGATACAGCAAGTTTGACACGCTGATTGCAGTTGGAGCCAAAGATGAAATTACGGCCCATTCCGGCAATGCATTTGAAGCATTTGCTACATTTCGTGAAAAGAATCCCGGTTGGGTAACCGGTTTTTTCGGTTATGATTTAAAGAATGAAATTGAAAATCTAACATCCAAAAATGCAGATCATCTCCATTTCCCTGATCTGTATTTCTTTGTTCCGCAATATATCATCATCATTAACGACAATCAGGTTGAAATTATAGCTGACGATGCGGGGCATATCTTAAATAACATAGAACAACAAGTTCTTAATCACCCTGACCAAACAACCGCTATAAAATTGCAGGCCCGTTTTAACAAAGCGGAATATCTAACCACAGTTGAAAAGATTAAAGCACACATTAACAGGGGTGATATTTATGTAACCAACTTTTGCCAGGAATTTTTTTCGGAACAGGCATTGATTGATCCGGTTAGCATTTTCTTACAGCTAAATCAAATTTCGCCTAACCCTTTTGCTTCCTTTTTTAAATGGAAAGATAATTATATCCTATGCGCCTCGCCCGAACGTTTTTTAGCTAAGCGGGGCGATAAATTAATATCGCAACCCATAAAAGGGACAGCCAAACGAGGCAGCACCGCGGAAGAAGATGAAGGTATCAAACAGGACTTAAGAAGTCACACCAAAGAGTTACAGGAAAATGTAATGATTGTAGACCTGGTGCGTAATGATCTTACTCGTTCGGCAAAGCAAGGGTCAGTTAAAACCGAAGAACTTTTTGAGATCCATAGCTTTAAGCAGGTACACCAAATGATCTCTACCGTAGTATGTGAACTGCGGGAAGACCTTTCGCCTGTAGAAGCCATAAAAAACACCTTCCCCATGGGCAGCATGACGGGTGCACCAAAAATTAGCGCCATGCAATTAATGGAACAATATGAGCGCAGCAAACGCGGGGTTTATTCCGGGGCGGTTGGTTATTTTAATCCGGATGATGATTTTGATTTTAATGTGGTGATCCGGAGTCTATTATATAATGCTACCGAAAAGTATCTCTCCTTCCATGCAGGCAGTGCCATTACTTACCATGCCGGGGCTGAAAAAGAATATGAGGAATGCCTGCTTAAAGCAAAGGCGATCAGGGAAGTTTTGGGGCAATGAATCAGGCCTGCTTTTTCTTAAACAGGTTTACTTTTGATTCTTTGCCTTTAAGCAGGCGCTCAATATTTTTTTGATGGGTAATTAATATCAGCATAAACATGCACATACCGTAAATAACTACTGACTTATTGCTCGGAAACACAAAGGCCACACCAATGGTATAGGCAAAACCGGCTATAATGGAGCTTAACGATACATAGCGGGTTATTAAAAGCACTAAGATAAACACAATAACACATAATAAAGCGGCTTGTAAATGAATGGCCAATACCATCCCAAACAAAGTGGCTATACCTTTACCACCTCTAAACCCCGCAAAAACCGGGAATAAATGCCCCATTACGGCGGCTATACCTAACGCAAGCGCATAGTTGGTATATGAAATAGAGCCATAGGCCCCGGTGGTTGAAACACCTATAAAATAGGCCAGGTTGGTTGCCGTCCAGCCTTTTAAAATATCTAAAAACATAACCGGCATTCCGGCTTTTTTGCCCAATACCCTAAAAGTATTGGTTGCACCCGCATTACCGCTGCCATATTCTCTGACATCTATATTAAAAAATGCCAGCCCTATCCATACCACTGTAGGTATAGAGCCAAATAAATAGGCCAACAAGAGTGCTGAAACGGAGTAGACAGTTATCATTCACCCAATATTACGAAATTGATAGTTGTACTAACAATTTTAATCATTTATTTATACACTAAATTATACAATACGTTATTGTAAACTTAAATATCCAGCATACTTATGGCCAACAAATAATATCAGGATTTGATGGCTTTTAAGCTCATATCCAAACACTTTACAGAATGGGTTAACGCCCCTATTGAAATATAATCAACTCCGCAATTGGCATAGTCGCGCGCGTTATCAATTGTTATTCCGCCGGATGCTTCGGTAATATACCGGCCTTCAATCATATTTACGGCCTGTTTCAGGTCGATGAAATTAAAATTATCTAACAAAATACGATCCACGCCACCTGTTTGCAAAACCTGTTCCAGTTCATCCAGGTTTCTTACTTCAATTTCAATAGCCAGCTTTTTATTTTGCGCTTTAATATACTCGCGCGCATTCTCAATGGCCTCCCTTATACCACCCGAATAATCTACATGATTATCTTTGATCAAGATCATATCATACAAACCAAACCGGTGATTTACGCCCCCGCCTATCCTCACCGCCCATTTTTCTAAATAACGCATGCCGGGCGTAGTTTTACGGGTATCTAAAACTTGCGTATTGGTTCCCTTTAACAGGTCAACAATACGATCTGTTTGCGTAGCAATACCACTCATGCGCTGCATACAGTTTAGCACCAGGCGCTCGGCTTTTAAAATAGAGTGTACACTTCCCTCAACTTCTAAAACAATGTCTTTGGGTTTAATCTCCGCGCCATCATTCAAAAATATATTTAGTTTAAGTTTGGGGTCAACAATATAAAAGATCTCTTTAGCCAGTTCAACACCAGCCAATACACCGCTATCTTTTATAATAAGTCTTGCTTTTCCTGTTGTACCCTCGGGTATAGTGGCTAATGAAGTGTGATCACCGTCGCCAACATCTTCATTTAACGAATTGGTAATAAATTTATCTATAAGTTCTTTGTCCAAACCAGTAGTAATTATTTAAAGTTCAAAAGTAACAACAATTTTTGGATGTGGTAGTTTGAACTGAATATTGTGTAACAGAAGATCAGGCTACTTTAACCTTCACCGGGCCAATTTCAGGATCGGCATCCTTGGGGAACAATTGTTTAACAGCCTCTTTTGAACTTTTCAAAGCTTCATCCAGTTCGTCATCTTTAACAGATTTGCCGCTATATAAAAGCACCTCTCTATCCTTACTTTTAATTTCATCAAAAGTTTTACCGTTCCACAGGTAAATTTTTTTAGATGGAGATTTATAGATGAGGTTATATTTTGACATGCCGATATTATATTGATAGAACGCAACCTATAGAAATTAGTTTATCAATATTTAATTAATCTCTAATCACTAAAACTATTTCACCTTTTCGCTCTCTATACTCAACTCAATTAGCTGCATGGTGCCCCCCGCATCCTTCAGGGTAAAGGCCGCGCGGTAAGTACCTTTGTCAGTATTAATAATAACCACGCAAAAGTTATAACTACTGCTTGAATTTATTTTATGCAATATTTTGCTGCTATTAGGTTTATTTTGGGCAAAAAACTTTTCTAACACCGCCCGCGCCTGTGCTTTGGTATAAGTATTAGGATCATCAAGCATAGTCAGCTCTAAATTGGGAGCAAACAATTTAGCTATTTCGGGTACGTTTCCCTTGCCAATTAGTTCAGCAATCTTATCAATGGGGTCTGCTGCCGGGGCATTAAACAGGTGCAGCAAGGTAAATAACGATAGGTAAAGCAGCCTCATAAAAACACGTTTTAATATAAATACGGTTACAGGCAAGTTTCTGCTACTTAATGGGGGTAAAAACTTACACTACTAAAATATGAAAATAACCCGAACTATAAATTATAATGTATACCGTGTTGCCTTTATATTTGCATTGTGGAAAACAATAAAAAACTCGCATTAATTATTTTAGATGGCTGGGGTTACGGGCGTAATGATCAGTCGAACGCTATACTGGCTGCAAAAACACCGTTTTTTGATTCGCTGATTGCTAACTATCCCAACTCAAAGCTGGAAGCATCGGGCATGGCCGTTGGCCTGCCTGACGGACAGATGGGTAACTCGGAAGTTGGGCACATGAACCTGGGTGCCGGGCGCGTGGTTTACCAGGAGCTGGGCCGCATACATAAAGCAGTTGCGGATAATGAACTGGTTGACAACCCGGTTATAAAAAACGCATTCACCTACGCTAAACAAAACAATAAGGATGTTCACTTTATAGGCTTACTATCTGATGGCGGTGTGCATTCGCATATCAGACATGTAAAAGGCTTATGTGACGCGGCAGGCGCCTACGGACTGGACAATGTATTTGTACATGCTTTTTTAGATGGACGTGATACCGACCCCAAATCGGGCTTAGGCTTTGTTACCGACCTGGAAGAATATATTGCAGGCTCGTCAGTAAAACTGGCTTCGGTAATTGGCCGCTATTATGCTATGGACCGCGATAACCGATGGGAACGCGTAAAAAAAGCTTATGATTTAATGGTACATGGCGAGGGCGAACCAACAGAAAATATAATTCAATCCATAAAAGAGTCATACCTAAAAGAGGTGACTGATGAGTTTATACCCCCCATTGTACAAACTAATGGTGCGGGCCAACCGCTTGCTATTATAAAAGATGGCGATGTGGTGATCTGCTTTAACTTCCGGACTGACCGTGGCCGCGAAATTACTATCGCGTTAACGCAAAAGGCTTTCCCGGAGTATAACTTGCAGCCACTTAACCTGCATTATATCACGATGACGGCTTATGACGAAACATTTAAAAATGTAGAAGTGATATTCCGCAAGGAGGATGTAACCAGAACTTTGGGTGAGGTTTTGCAGGATGCAGGTAAGAACCAGATCCGTATAGCCGAAACAGAAAAGTACCCGCACGTTACCTTCTTCTTCTC
>DASWOZ010000422.1:0-2275 GCA_036398535.1 Mucilaginibacter sp.
TGTAGTCCCTTCTTTTTTTGCTTTTATGGTTATCGCTGCCCCGTGTTCGTCTGATCCGCATACATAAACCACATCCTTTTTTTTAAGGCGCAGGTGGCGCACAAAAATATCTGCCGGTAAATAAGCCCCTGCTAAATGGCCAATATGTAACGGACCATTGGCATAAGGTAAGGCCGATGTAATAGTATATCGTTTAAAATTATTCAATTGTGACATCCTTATAAATAATTGACAAAGATAAGGTATTTTTAATGTGAGGCGTTCGAAAGTCGGAAAAGTCCGCACAAGTCCGAAAGTTTTTTTAATATTGAATATGAGTAAACCCGTAATCACTTCCGGACTTATACAACCACCCTATCTAAAAAAAGGCGATAAGGTTGCCATCACTTGCCCGGCAAAAAAATTGCCTAATCCAATGACGGATGCTATTGCTCTTTTAGAATCATGGGGGCTTGAGGTAGTATTGGGCGAAACGGTTAATGCCAGCTACTACCAGTTTGCCGGGGATGATGAATTACGTGCAAAAGACTTGCAGCGCTTTATTGATGACACCGGTATTAAGGCCATAATAGCTGCACGTGGCGGCTATGGCACCATCCGCATGATTGATGATGTGGATTTTAGCAACCTGGCTAAATACCCCAAATGGCTTATAGGCTTTAGTGATATTACTTTACTACATACGCATATTCACAACAATTTTGGCATACAAACCATCCATGGGCAAATGCCGGTAAATATTCCTGATGCTTCATCGGGCTCTTTAATATCGCTTAAAAAGGCTTTGTTTGGTGAAGTGGTAAACTATGACATCAAACCTAACTCTCTAAACAGAATTGGCGAAAGTAGCGGCATATTTGTTGGTGGTAACTTAAGCTTATTGATAGCAGCATCGGGCTCTGCATCTGATATAAATTTTACCGGAAAAATACTATTTATTGAAGATGTAGGTGAATACCTATACGCTATTGACCGCATGATGCGAACGCTAAAAAGAGCCGGGAAGTTAAAGAATCTGGCAGGCCTGATAGTAGGGAGCTTTACCGAAATTAAGGATAATGACATCCCTTTTGGGCAAACCGTTGAAGAGCTAATTATGGAAGTGGTAAAAGAATATAATTACCCGGTATGTTTTGATTTCCCGGCAGGGCATATTCCCAATAATGATAGTTTGGTGTTTGGGAAGGCGTTAAGCTTATCTGTCATCGAAGATCAGGTCACAGTAAAATACATCATTTAAACCACTACAAAACAAAAAAACCCTTAGCTCAATGAGCTAAGGGTTTTTTTGTTTATTCAAATTATTACTTAATGAAGGTCAAAAAATAATTTTGTTGTAACAACATCACCGCCAATAGCACTACTTGCTGCGGTATAGTTCACTACGTTTACGTTTTGCTCACTAATAGGATAAGTTAAACGAACCGGGAACGCACTAAATGCACCTGTAGGCGCTTTTAATACCGGGTAATCTAAAAACCGTGTTGCAGTCCATGCATCCCAGCCTCTGTTGTAAAACGCTAAATACTGCTGCAGCGCAATTTTTTGCAAAGGAGTAAGCGCACCGGCAGCGTTTGGATTGCTTGCAGTAGCATAGGCAACATTAGGCAAAGCTAAATAAGTTGCAGCGTCAGTTGCAGAACCACCCCAATAAGTTATAGATGCAGTAATAGCATTATTATAGTGTGTAGCAACGCTACCGGTAACTGCATATCCTCTTGCTGCAGCCTGGGCAAGGTTAAATTCAGTTTCAGAATAATCCAATAACAATCCCGGGAAATCAGGGTTAGTTACCTGGCCTATTGAACCCTGTGTAAGCAGCGATCCCGAAGGCAATGAGTATAAGCTAAATTGCAACCCTCCGTTACCGGAACCGTTAGGAGCACCTGTATAAATTCCCGCTGAATTTTGAGCGAAGAAGTATGGTGTGCGCGGATCCTGAGTAGCGGTGTTAGGGTTTAACAAGCTGATAAATTCGGTAGTGCCCACAAAATCGTGTCTTCCGCTTTGCACTAAATCAACCCATATCGGGTTCGTATTAGGAAAAGTTGCAGAAAAGGCAAAGTTTGCGTTATCAGCATTTGACGTAAATACACCGCCAGCAATAGCAGATGTAACTGTTGCTTGTGCCTTAGCGGCATCAACGTCAGCTAATAAAATGCCCATCTTTAATTTAAATGTATTTGCGAACTTTTTCCACGCGGTAGGATCACCTGCGTAAACAAGGTCGGCGGCGCCAAAGCTTCCAGAACCCGCGTCTAAAGCTGCGATATCA
>DASWOZ010000423.1:0-7392 GCA_036398535.1 Mucilaginibacter sp.
CCTAAGGCCAATAACAAATGAATTGTAATTACCCATGCGGTAAGGTTAGTTGAAACTACTAACGCCCCCAGCCATGCCTGCACAACTATTAATATCAAATTAAATACACTTAAAACGGGTATCGTTTTATTGGTATCCCAATAGCTGAACGAATAGATAGTAACTGCCAGCAGCAAAAATCCCGATGCGGCGCCTATTAAGCGGTTAACATACTCTGTCCAGGTTTTAGCAACGTTAAACTCTTCCGGAATCAAGATAGATTTATCCTCGCGGATGCGGCGGGCAAGGTCACTATAACCAAACAAATCTAATGTTTTGGCAAACCGTTGGTTTTTAGCTAAGCGGCCGGCAACATATTTTTCTTTGTAGTCGCTTGGCAAATCAGAAGCACTGGTAGGCGGGATATACCCCCCAAAGCATTTGGGCCAGTCCGGGCAGCCCATTCCCGAGCCTGTACTGCGTACTACCCCACCTGCTAATATTAAAACAAAAAGCAGGATGATACTTAATAAACTAATTTTTTGAAATTGAATTTTGGATGTTGCTTTGCTCATCTAAATATTTCTAAAAATTTAGGGTACCTGTTGCCTTAAGTTCTGAGTTTTAAGTTGTGGGTTATAAGTAAAAGCGCCAAGGCTCATAACTGATAATTCACAACTTAAAACTTAACTAGGTACAGATACCCTAAAAGATCAGATAAAGTATGGTATTATTTTACTTCTTCGTTAGCTTTTTGTGTATTTGCCCATTTGGTTTGTGCTTCCAATCCAACTGTATTATCTTCAAAATCACTTGGCAAATTAGAACTCATAGTTTGTGAAAAAGGAGTTATTTGTGTTATAAAATCCTCATCCGCACCAGGCTTGCTGTAATCATACGCCCAACGGTAAACAGTTGGAATTTCGCCCGGCCAGTTACCATGCAGGTGTTCAACAGGGGTTGTCCACTCTAATGTATTTGCATTCCATGGGTTTTGAGTTGCCTTTTTACCCCAGAAAATAGAGTGAATAAAGTTGTATAAAAACGCCACCTGCGCTAAACCAGCTACAATTGCCGACCACGTAATAAATACGTTAACAGATAACCATTGCTGCATCGAAGCAAATTCTGTAAATGCGTAGTAACGACGTGGTACACCATCTAAGCCCATAAAGTGCATAGGGAAGAATACCAGGTAGGCGCCAATAAAGGTTAACCAAAAGTGCAGGTAACCTAATTTTGTATCCATTAAACGGCCAAACATTTTAGGGAACCAGTGATAAACACCGCAAAGCATACCAAATATAGCAGCCGAGCCCATTACCAGGTGGAAGTGAGCAACCACAAAGTAAGTATCATGCAAGTTAATATCTAATGTAGCGTTACCTAAAAATATACCGGTTAAACCACCAGAGATAAAGAAAGAAACCATGCCGATAGCAAATAACATAGCAGGTGTAAACCTGATATTACCGCGCCATAAAGTAGCCAGCCAGTTAAATGTTTTTACCGCCGATGGTACCGCAATGATTAATGTAGTGATCATAAACACACCACCCAAAAACGGGTTCATACCGGTTACAAACATATGGTGCCCCCATACGATGAACGATAATACAGTAATACCAATTAATGAATAAACCATCGCGTGGTAACCAAATATTGGTTTACGTGAGTTTACTGACATAACCTCAGACGCGATACCCATTGCAGGCATAATTACGATATATACTTCCGGGTGACCCAAGAACCAGAATAAGTGTTGGAATAATATTGGGCTACCACCTTCAAAAGGCATAACCTGTCCGTTAATTACAATGTCTGATAAATAAAAACTGGTACCAAAGCTACGGTCAAATATCAACAATACAACACCTGCTACCAAAACCGGGAATGCTAATACACCTAATATTGCAGTAAGGAACAATGCCCAGATAGTTAAAGGCATTTTCCAAAGGTCCATGCCTTTGGTACGCATGTTTAGTACTGTACTTACATAGTTTATACCCCCCATTAACGATGATGCCACAAAGCATACCATGCTGATTAACCATAACGTCATACCCTCACCCGAGCCCGGCATAGCTTTTGGTAAAGCCGATAGCGGCGGATAAATTGTCCAGCCACCGCTGGCAGGGCCCTTCTGTATAAAGAATGAGCTTAGCATAATAACACAGGCAGTTAAGAAGAACCAGTAAGACAGCATGTTCATAAACGGCGATGCCATATCCCTTGCACCTACCTGTAGAGGTATCAGCAAGTTGGCAAAAGTACCACTTAAGCCAGCTGTTAATACAAAGAATACCATGATGGTACCATGTATGGTTACCAATGCAAGGTAAAAGTTAGGATCTAAACGGCCATCAGGTGCAAAGCGTCCTAATAATGTGGCCAATAATGGAAATGTTTTATCAGGATAGGCCAATTGGATCCTGAACAGGATAGACAAAGTCATAGCAATAAACGCCATAGCTATACCTGTAATCAGGAATTGCTTGGCAATCATTTTATGATCCATGCTAAATACATAAGTATTTAGAAAAGTTGCTTTATGGTGATGCTCGCCGTGACCCTCTTCGTGATGATGTACTACCCCGTGATCCTGAACTGCTAATGTTGACATAATCGCTAATTAATTGTTTAACGCTAACCTATTTTGTGATATATTCTTTTTCTGATTCTCTGCCATTTTTAATTCCTTTTTCAAACCATCGGTTAAATAAGGTTTTTGTCTGGCAATCCACTCGCGATATTCTTCAGCAGAAACAACGCGGACAACTCTTTGCATATTGTAGTGGGTACTTCCGCAAATTTTATTGCAATAAAGCAGATATTCAAACTTCGGATTATCCGTTTTTGTACGCATCTCGTCAGTGGTGATGGTAGGAGTAAACCTAAAGAAAGTAGGTAATCCCGGTACAGCATTCAACTGCACTCTAAAGTGAGGCATGTAAACACTATGGATAACATCCTGTGCAAAAATATTTAACCTTATTGATTTATTTACAGGTATAACCAAGGTATCTGCCTCCAAATCATCAAATGAATTTTTGTCTTTATAATCAATACCTAATTTATTGCTTCCGCCTACTAAGGTATAGTTCTTTTTACCCAATTTACCGTCCTTACCCGGGTAACGCAACTCCCATGCAAACTGATGGCCGGTTACATCAATGTTGATTGATGACTCGCCTTTACCATCGGTGCTTTTAGTAATTTCCTGCCAGGTGAAAAAACCAAACACCACCAATACCGTCAACACAATAGCAGGGATAATTGTCCATACCTTTTCAATCGTATTATTGTGTGGTAAAAAGTATGCTTTTCTTTTATCAGAACCTCTGTATTTAAACAGGAACCAAAATAATAAAAACTGTGTCAGAACAAATACGATCAGGGTAATGATGCTGGTGGTTAAAAACATATTGTCGATCTTAACACCATGCAATGAAGCCGCTTCCGGAAGGGTCATGCTGCCTTGTACAGTGAATGACCAGTAAGCACCATAAAACCCTACAATCATAAATACGATACAAAAAGCACCCATTATGTTGTTCCAGTTAATCTGCTTTTTATTTTGGATTTGCTGGGTTAGCTCATATACTTTTAAAATTTTACCTACTATGGCGATGATAAAGCATAGCACCAGAAATAGTAAAACATAATAGCTAACGCCAATCCATACACCGGGCTTAGTTGCATCTGCACCCGCTGCCGGCGAAGCTGAAGGTGTCGCAGCATCCTGTGCCATTAACAGGTTTGTGCCCAAAAGGGTAAACACCGCGAAAAGCGAAAGTATTTTTTTAGAATTTTTCACCGGTGGTTTGTTCTCAAAGGTGTTCAAGAAGGCTCCGCCGTTTATTAGTTGTTTGAATCCCATTGTATTGTTCGTTTGGTATTCTGTATTGAGTTGCAAATTTAACAATTATTATATGTGATGATGTAAGCTCTCGTCAAGCAATGGATGTTTTTTAGGTATAAGCGATTTAAATGTGCTTAATGATGTTAATACCATATAGGTAAACAAACCACCAAAACCTATAAATACACCTATCTCTATCCAGCCAATTTCATTGTACCAGTTAGCTTGTGCCCCAACTGTACCCGGCATAATCATGATAAAATAATCCAGCCAATGGCCTATGATCAAAATGATACTGGTAATTTTTAACACACTTACCATCCGCTTTGAATCGCGTTTCATTAATACTAATAATGGTGTAGCAAAGTTAATCACAATATTTAACCAGAACCAGAATTTAAACTGAGGCTCCCATCTTTTATAAAAATATTCAGCTTCTTCAGGAATGTTAGCATAATAAGTTAACAGGAACTGAGCGAACCATAAATAAGTCCAGAATACAGAGAAACCAAACATTAACTGACCTAAGTTGTGCAAGTGATCCTCAGTGATCCATGATAAATAGCCTTTACTTCTTAAATATATAGTCAATAAGGCAATTACCGATAAACCACTAACCCATAGGGCAGCAAAGTTATACCAGCCAAACATAGTCGAGAACCAGTGCGCCTCTAAGGACATGATGGTATCGAAAGCAAATATTGGAATGGTGAAACCAAATATTACCAAAAATATACAGGCAACTTTAAAGCTTTTCTCGTAATTGAACATACCGCCCAGTTCATCCTCATTATTAGAGTATTTTACTAATAACCAGCCTAATAATGAATAACAGCCCAGGAAGAAAACCATTCTTGCTAAGAAGAAAGGAATGTTTAAATAACCTGCTTTGCCTGCAACCAGCGAATCATAAATCTCTCCGCCTTTATCTGTAAGGCCTTTAGTGGCCCATGTTTTGTATAAATAGGGTTGTGATACCTCTTTACCTTCTTCGGTAAGGCCGGTATGGTGCAGGCTTAAACCGGCAACCACAATTACTACCAATATAATGGCAGCATAAGGTAATGTTTTAGCTAATGCCTGCGGTACACGTAATATAGAGGCCGACCAGCCTGCTTGTGCCGCATATTGCAATGCGCAGAAAAATACACCTGCAATACATACGCATGCAAAGTAATAGCCCATTAACAATAAGTTATCAAATGTACGTTCAGCGTAACCTGTAAAAAAGCCCAACGCAATAACCAATACACCTACAACTATAGCGATCAAGCTCCAGGTTTTTACACTACCTGTAAATTCAAATCGTTCGTCAAAATTATTATGAGTCTTCATCAAATTTTAATTCTTATAAAGTTTGTAAATGGTGTACATACATAATTACTTTCCAGCGCTCATCTGGTGCCAGTTGCGAAGCATATGACCCCATTGCGTTTACACCATAAGTAACCGTATGATAAATTTTACCATCAGTAAGGTCTTTCATAGCACCACCGCGGGATGACTTCCCACTTGAATAAGATGGCGTCGGCGGAAAACCGTGTTGTACCACTAAACCATCGCCCTGCCCGGTAACACCATGGCACGGAGAGCAAAAATGCTCAAACAAAATTTTACCGTCAGCCAGGTTTTGCTGGGTTTGCTCCAGCGGATTTTTTACTTCTGTACCCGCCAGTTCATAACCATCCTTTGTATTTGGATAATCAAACTTAACAAACCCTACAGGTATTGTACCTGCCGGTGGCAACTGTGCTGTTTTACCATCCTTAAAATTCGGATTTTTCTGATCCGGATCATAAGCGATGTGTTCATACATATTGGGGGCATATTCCCAACCGGTACTCCTTTTATCTTTGCACGATGTAACAACTATCGATGCAGCAATAGTGATTACCGCTAAACCCAATATTTTAAATTTATTCATAGCTAACATATTTTCTGTCGTTATGCTTAATTTCTACTGCTCCTGCTTCTTTTAACAAATTAGTGATATCCTCATGCGGCACATTTCCCTTAGCGTCAATAGCTATAACAAAACGGTCGTTAGTTGCCCTTAGATCCATAACACGCGGTGTGCGGCCCGGAAATAAATGCGTTGCATAAAAGAAGGTAAATGACATACCAAACGCGGTAAATAACACGGTCCACTCAAAAGTAACCGGGATAAAATCCGGGATGGCAAAACTTGGTTTACCGCCAATATTCATTGGCCAGTCATGTACCAGGAAGTAATAAACCATACTAAAAATTACGGTACCACCTAAACAGCCAAACATAAAAGCTGCGTAACCTAAGCGGGAATCTTTAATACCTAATTTGGCTTCAATACCGTGTATAGGCATTGGCGTGTATACATCATAAATAGGAATACTATTTTTCTGTAGTTTGTCAATCCCGTGCATCATATCATCGGGATCATCAAAAAGGCCTAAAATATATTTGGTGCTGCTCATTTTAGTTATGCGTTTTCGTATTCAGAAATTTCAACACTGTCATAGTTAATCAATGACTCTTTATAGTACTCAACCTGTGCCGGCTCAAGGTGCCCTTCGTCTATTAATTTCTTCTTAGCCTGCTCGCTCGAGCTCTTAACCAATAGTTTCACTTCGGCCATGGCTATAGAAGGTAATACACGTAAAAACAACAGGAACAAGGTAAAGAATACGCCAATTGACCCGATAAACACGCTCACGTCAACCCAGGTTGGGTAAAACATAGCCCAGCTTGAAGGGATGTAATCACGGTGTAACGAGGTTACGATAATTACGAAACGCTCAAACCACATACCGATGTTTACTACAATTGATAGCGCCCATGAAATTGGGATGCTGGTACGTACCCTTTTGAACCACATTAACTGTGTCATCAGGATGTTACAGCCATACATCATACAACCTGCCCACCAGTACGGACCGATAAACCTGTTTAAGAATGTATACTGCTCATACTCGCCACCTGAATAGTAAGCGATGAAAAATTCTGTTAAATAAGCTACACCTACAACTGATCCGGTTACCAGGATGATCTTGTTCATTGATTCCAGGTGGAACATAGTGATGTAGTTTTCCAAACCTAATACTTTACGGGTTACCAGTAACAAGGTTTGCACCATGGCGAAACCCGAGAAGATAGCCCCCGCAACGAAGTAAGGCGGGAATATAGTGGTATGCCATCCCGGTTCAAGGGAAGTGGCAAAGTCCATTGATACAATAGTGTGTACAGATAGTACCAGTGGTGTCGCGATACCTGCCAATATTAATGACACGGTTTCAAAACGCTGCCAGGTTTTTACTGATCCTGTCCATCCGAAAGAACATACAGAGTAAATTTTTTGGCGAAGGCCTGTCGCACGGTCACGGATGGTAGCAATATCCGGTAATAAACCAATGTACCAGAATACTAATGATACAGAGAAATATGTTGATATGGCAAATACGTCCCAAATTAGTGGTGAGTTAAAGTTAACCCATAATGAGCCGTATTGGTTAGGCAATGGTAAACAATATAAAGCCATCCATGGGCGGCCCATGTGTGATACTACATAAGTAGCG
>DASWOZ010000424.1:0-6834 GCA_036398535.1 Mucilaginibacter sp.
ATCAGGGTGATACAACGGCTAAGCGCGTCAGAAAAAATGGCCAGGGTAAACTCTGCGGCTACCAATTGCCATAAATGATAGGTATTGCCATGGGTATGGCTTAACTGTACTACCTGGTCAATGATCAACTTACCCACATATAACAAAGCAACCGGTACTGCCGACCGTATAAGACGAAGCATGAAGTTAACCAGTGTCATCCATTTGCTTGTTTCCCATACCAGTTTAAAAAAGGCAGGTAAATTACGCAAGGCGCCCAGGCGTTCTTTTAAAGTTAAAGGTTCTGTTATTGATTTTTTGGCGGGACGATTATTCAAAAGACTTTATTAAGTGTAAAGTAAAAATAAGCATTGCCCGTTTAGTAAACACGCCTTAAACCTATTTATGACAAATTGGAAACAAGTATCGCTCAGACTTAGAAGTTTTTAAAATTTCGTAAGTCTTGAACTCCTTACTTTTTGGCGTTGTTGTTTAACAGCCGATAGCCTACTAATTCTGTCCACCGGGCAGTGGCAGGGCGATAGTATATTAATAGCTGGTAATCGTTCTCGGTTTCAAAGTGGGTGCCTTCCAGTAATATGTCATCGGGCTTATTCGTTTTTTTATCTACCCAAACATACTGATAATCATACACCCCTTGCTTTAAAAACAAACTGGTAAAAAATCGGCCCTTAGCAGGCTCGAAATCCATTTTGCTTCGGTCATCCAGTTTGTAATCGTTAAACTTACCTATTATATAGGCTGTACCCTCATTAGCGGTTTTGTTGGCTGCAAGGCTAAAGTATACGTGGGTATAATCGGCATCTCTTTTGGGGTCGGTACCATCCTGATTTAATATAAAAAAACTACCATCATTATCATACTGAAACGAATAGTCGGGTTGATTGCGGTCCGGATCACCTAATAACATCACCGTATAAGCGGTATCATGATAGATATGCGAAACCCGGTCGGAATTTAATTTCAAGCTGCGGGTATCAAAATGCCTGAACTCATTCCTGCCAGGAAAATTATTAATATTCAGATCATCATAAATGAGTTGCGCGCCACGGATATAAGTAGGCTGTGTGGTCCATATACCGGTTTCGCTCCGCGCGTTTTGCATGATAAATACGCGCAGATCTGAATTTGGGTTTTGAACCGGCAAGCCACCATAGTTTATCTGGAAGTTGATTTTTTGGTTAGTTTGCCTTGTAGCAACATTGGCCGAAGAGTTAATATCGGCAGTTAATGAAATTTTTGAAGAAATTACATACAACCTTCGGGTTAATATCAATTTAGATTGGTCATCATCCTGAAAAACTTTCAAAACATAATTGCCTGCTATTTTAGGCGCGATGTTTTCATTAGGCAGTTTAAGCTCATAATGTGTATATTTTTGAACGGTACCAGATGAGTAACTGTAATCCAGTATCCGGTCGTCCGTAAACCCTTGTAAATATTCGGTGCTTGATAAGTTGGATGAGTTCCAGTTTTCGTCGCAATGTTCAAGGGTGTAATAATAGTTCCGGCTATCACCACGCAGGTCATCAAATGCCAAAAGAACCTGGTCTTTTGAACCTAAAGTAATAGCTGGGAAGGAAGCTTGTTTAGCAGTATTGTAAAACTCAACACTTTTAATGGCGGGGTTTAATACGTTATTATCGTATGGCGTTTGGGCAAAGGTTTTTATGGAAAGCAGTATTATAATATACCCTGTCATTGCGAGCGGGAAGCGAAATGGAATGGTGGAGCGAAGCAATCTAGTAGATAGCACTTGCATCCAGACAAATGCGTTGGCAGAATAACGACGAGTTTGCTTCGTCGCGCCCCTCCGCTGCCTTACCTGCTCCTCGCAATGACATAGTTCGTTATCTGCCATTAGTTAAAATAGTAAATAGCCTAAGCTTCCAGTTCCAAAATTTGTTCGGCCAAAGCTTCCCATTGCTGCTGAACTTTTTTTAGCTCCTCTTGCTTTTGGTTGTAGTTGGTTTTGATCTGTTTTAGCTTCACGGTATCTGAATAAACTTTTTCATCAGCTAAAGCCAGTTCCAGTTCTTTTACCGTTTTATCCAGTCCGGTAATTTGCTCTTCCATTTTTGCCAGATCTTGGTTCAACTTTTTAAGCTGTTGGAATTTATTTTCGGATTGCTGTTGTTTAACTGGCTCAGCTTTTTTTTCTTCCTTTTTTGGCTGAGGGGCAGACGTTGCTGCTTTTGGTTCCAGTTTGCGTTTAGCCTGCCAAACGTCATACTCGGCATAAGTGCCCGGATAAACTTTTATCTTCTGATCTTCAATGAACCAAATTTTATTAGCCACATTATCCAGGAAATACCTGTCGTGAGATACGACAATGAACGTGCCTTCAAACTGTGTTAAAGCCTGGATCAATATGTTTACTGACGCAATATCCAGGTGATTGGTGGGCTCATCCAGTACCAGGAAGTTAGCATCAGCGGTTAATGCTTTAGCTAAAGCCACCCTTGATTTTTCACCACCCGATAGTACTTTGAACTTTTTAAATACATCATCCCCGGTAAACAGAAATGATCCTAATATGGAGCGTAGCTCGGTTTCATTATGTTTGGGTGCAAATGATTGCAGCTCCTGTAAAATGTTATTTTCTAAGTGCAAAGCCTCCAGTTGGTGCTGTGCAAAAAAGGTTTGGGTTACGTTATGGCCGGTTTCGCTTTTGCCGGTAAACTCTTTGTCGGCACCTGCTATAATACGAAGCACGGTTGATTTACCTTTACCGTTGGCACCGATCAAGGCTATTTTATCGCCTTTTTCAATAATCGCTTCAGCATGATCCAAAATATCAATGGCAGGATATTTTTTGGTGACGTCTTCAATGGTCACTACGTGCCTGCCGGATTGCTTAGAGAAGCGGAAGCTGAAGTTTACTGTTGGGTTATCGTCATCTACATCGTCCACACGTTCCAGCTTATCCAATGCTTTAATGCGCGATTGCGCCATTTTAGCTTTAGATGCCTTGGCACGAAAACGTTCGATCAAACGTTCTTCCTGTTTTATTTTTGATTGCTGGTTTTTAAACTCGCCACGCTGAATTTCTTCGCGTTGCGCTTTTTCTTCCAGGTAAAAGCTGTAGTTGCCTGAATAAACAGTCAGTTTGCCCTTGCGCGATTCTACTGTGCGGTTAATCACCTTATCCAGGAACCACCTATCGTGCGATACGATAACAATAGCGCCATCAAAAGCCTTTAAATAATCCTCCAGCCATTGTATGGATGGTAAGTCAAGGTGGTTGGTAGGCTCATCCAGTAATAAAATATCCGGTGCCTGTAAAAGTATCTTGGCCAGCATCACCCGCATACGCCATCCACCCGAAAAGGTGCTTAGCTTACGCTGGCAATCTGCCTCGCTAAAACCTAAACCGGCTAAAATTTCGTGTGCCTTATATTCAATATTATAACCGTCAAGCAATTCAAACTCATGTTGTTTATCGCTCAGCTTATGTAAAAGGTCTTCGGTATAATCTGTTTCCAGCTTTTTAAGCAATGCTTCTATTTCGTCATGCAGTTGGTTTTGGCGCTCAAAAGCCTCCATTGCTACATGCACAATACTTTTATCAGACGAGTAAGACAACAAATCCTGATTAAGGTAACCCATAGTAAGGTCCTTAGCCATAGATATGGTACCCGAGGTAGGTTTATAGTCGCCTACAATAATTTTTAAAAGGGTAGTTTTGCCGGTACCGTTGGCGCCAATAAGTCCAATTTTTTCACCGGGTTTAATGTGCCAGTTAGCTTCATCATATAATGCCCGCGCACCAATCTCAAACGTAAGGTTATTTATAGCAATCATTTGCGCGCAAAGATACAGTTTTAAGCTGAAGCTTAAAATAGAGATTGGAGATTAGTGATCAGGAATTAGGTTATAATAAGCTATCAATTAAAGATTTTTGTAATTACGGGCTGGTTTTTCAAACCAACTAATCACTGATCTCCAATTAACTGATCTCTAACCCTTCACCGCTTCCATCCATGCATGGGCCATTAATGCTTCGCCGGCAAGGCTGGGGTGTACGCCATCAAGGCTCCAATAGGCAGGAGGTGCCAGTTCAAGCGCTTTATCGGTAACGGTTTGCCAGGGTACAAAAGCGGTATTATATTCATTGGCAATATCACGTGCAGCTTTCCTGAACAAATCAAACGTAGGGTACCATTTATCATCAACAGCTTTAACACCTTTTACCGCGAATGGCTCGCAAATAACCAGTTTTACATTGGGCAAAGCCTGTTTGGTATGGTCAAGCAGTTTATGATAATCGCTAATATAAGTATCAATAGTGCCGCTGTAGCCGCCGGTAAGTGTATGCCAAAAATCATTAACGCCAATATGAATGCTTAAAACGTTAGGTTTTAATGCCAGGGTATCCGTATCCCAACGCTCAATCAATTGAAATACTTTATTACCACTGATGCCTTTGTTAAATATTTGCAGGTTCTTGTCCGGGTGTTGCTGTAAAAGCTGACCGGAAGCTAACAATGCATAACCCGTTCCTAACGAAGCGGTATCATTCGCTACGGTTTTAGCATGGTTACGGCCCCAATCGGTAATAGAATCACCCTGGAACAATACCACGTCATCTTTTGCTAATGTTATTTTTTTACCCTTTTCGGTAACTAAAGCTGCAGATACAATTTGAGGAATGCTTATAGAAGCGATAGTACCGATAGTCACATTTTTAATAAAACTACGGCGGTTGCTTTGAGATAGGTTTCTCATATTAGTTGTTGTCAATTCAGATCGAATTTACAGAATTATCTTAAATTTCGGCATTGATTGCAATATTTTCAAAAAGAGCGATCAACAAACTTAAATGCCTATCGCGTTCAATATTTTATATTTCTTTAACAGTTTGGTAGCCTTTTGCTGAAAGGGTTGCTCTATAAAAATAAACATACAGTAGCTGATAATTGTAGCCAGTAAAAAGGTTGATAAAAATATATAAGCCTGGCTAAAAATAAATTTGTTGGAAAATATAGAAGTCATTGTAAGCAGCAAAGGCATGTGGATCAAATAAAAACTGAAAGAGATATTGCCGAAGAAAGTGAAGATTCTGTGTTCAAAAAACCAGGTTGCTTTTGTGCTGGCTATTACTATTAGCATAATCATACAACTGCCAATTGCCGCCAAATAATCGCCTACAATATGATTGTAGGGTGGTTTTAGCTGATGGTAGTAGCTTAAAAGCTCAAGGGTGTTATTATACAAACCAACGGCTAAAATAGTAAAAGCAACTGTAGTGATCAGGCCCCAAAGACTAATTTTTGACACGAGTTGATATTTGTATTTTGCCATTAATATGCCTGTATAAAATATGCTCATCGCATAATTATCATACTTGTAAGTTAAATAGGCTATAATTAGCAGCAGCGCGATATTTAACACCAAGCCATTACGCGAAGCGATGATGATAAAAAACGGTAGTATAAGTGACATTTTCATTTCAATTACCAGCGACCAGATAGGCGGATCAATCAGGTGAGTATTAAAATTGGGGCCGATGAGTAAAAACGTCCGTGCAATATCACGTATGTTTTCTTTGTTCCAGTCCAATGCCCAGAAACTTTTTATCCATTCAGGAAAACCAATCATCATGCTTTTATCAAAAACATATTCTTTTAATCCCAATGAAAAAATAATGGCAAAAATTAATGCAGGATAGATTCTGAAAATTCGTTTGACATAAAAAGAGGTTAGCTTTAATGGTTTTTCGCCCTCAATAAAGGGTAGGCTTAATACAAAGCCGCTTAGTACAAAAAAGAATATTACGGCCGCGTTTCCATTAAACAAAATTCCCACAATGCTTAATGCTAAATTATTAGATAAAGAAAGGTCTGTTTTAATAGCTAAAAAATGACCGAAAAATACAGTGAGGGCAGCTATTCCTCTTAAGCTGTCCAACTGTTTATATCTGTGAGGCCGTATAACACCCGGTAAGTTTTTTTCCATAGCTGTAATAAAGCAGGTATATAATGGCATACGCTGCCAAACAACAATCAGTTGCTTGGCAATGCTTAATTGTAAATTCTGAATTGGGCCATAAAACCATTAAATTTGCCTCATGTATTCCTTAATAAAGCCTCTGCTATTTCAATTTGACCCCGAAAAGGTGCATTATTTTGTAACCCGTAACCTGAAACGGTTTAACCTGTTTCCGGGTGGCGCGGCTTTAAGCAGGGCGCTGTGGAATTTAGAGGATAGCCGCCTTGAAAAAGAAGTTTTTGGACTAAAGTTTAAGAATCCCGTGGGGCTGGCTGCCGGTTTTGATAAAAATGGCGAGGTGATTGCCGAAATGGCTAATTTGGGCTTTGGCTTTATTGAAGTGGGTACGGTAACACCATTGCCGCAGCCGGGTAATCCAAAACCGCGCATGTTTCGTTTACCAACGGATGGCGCGCTTATTAACCGCATGGGATTTAATAATTTAGGTGTAGACGTATTGGCCGAAAATATTGCAGCTTACCGGAAAAATGCTTCGGCATTTCAAAAAGAAGTGATCATTGGCGGCAATATCGGCAAAAATAAAAACACCCCAAATGAGGAAGCCGTAAATGATTATATCATATGCTTTGACCGTTTGTTTGATGTGGTTGATTATTTTGTAGTGAACGTAAGTTCGCCTAACACGCCGGGCCTGCGTGCCTTGCAAGAGAAGGAGCCATTAATGCAATTACTCTACACTTTACAGCAACGCAATTCCAAAAACGGCATTAGCCGCCCCATCCTGCTAAAAATAGCGCCCGATTTGACTAACGAGCAACTGGATGATATTGTAGAGATTGTGCAGCAAACTGGTATTGCCGGGGTTATTGCCACCAATACTAC
>DASWOZ010000425.1:0-3967 GCA_036398535.1 Mucilaginibacter sp.
AGCGCTGAAAGCATCTAAGTGCGAAACTAGCCACAAGATGAGACTTCCATTGAGGGTCGTAGCAGACTACTACGTTGATAGGTTACAGGTATAAAGGTGGTGACATCATAGCCGAGTAATACTAATTGCCCGAAGCTTTCTCATAGCAGGTAATAATGGTGGTGAGTGTAGAGTGATGTGTTAGCAATAACACGTAATCCGAAGCTCATCACCGAAACACTAACTATTGTTGTTTTCTCGATCTACTTACTTCTTTCAATAATATGTCATTGTTTAGCTGAAAGCTAAAAGACCAAAGCGAAAAGCAGCAAGTCTGAGGCGAAAAGCAAACAAATAATGAATTGGCAAAAAAGCTTTAAGCTTTCTGCTCAAAAGAAATTCAGGTGCCTATATCGGCGGTGTCTACCTCTTCCCATTCCGAACAGAGAAGTCAAGCCCGCCAGAGCCGATGGTACTGCGGTAAAACGTGGGAGAGTAGGTCGGTGCCCAATCTTATCACCTTCAATGGTGTGCATGCAAAACCCTTCATCCTGATACGATGAGGGGTTTCTGCGTTTAACTCCAATCCACTGACGGGGGATAACTATATATAAGAAGAAAGTATAATGATAACATACCGTCAAAATAAATGCTATTGTGGTTATCGCTCACCTTGTCAAGAGAAAATCAATACTGTAAGAAGTTTCATAACGCCTAAAAGTTGTTTAAAAATAAAAAAGGACGTCTCATTGGAAAGTACGAAGCAATTTCTAATGAGATAGGCAACGCAAATTTTCCTGCAAACTCTAAAACCGATGGTAATTGAATTTCATGTGCAGAGATTGCTTCGTTCCTCGCAATAACGCATGGGATGGATGCAGGTGTGTGCGTAAGCGCTTACCGTGCTATTGATCGCATTAACGACTTATTATTTGTAGGCAACTTCTAAAAAAACCTTTTCCAGACGAAAACAGGGTTACCATGTGTAATGACACGTTACGAGGATAAGTTAGCTACTTAAATAATAAGCAAACAAAAAGGGGTTGCGATCAAAATCGCAACCCCTTTTTAGTATCGGTATCTTTATAAATTAATGATCTAATCTTCCTTCGCTTGATTCAAGCGAAGGAATGCCCGCTTCTGGTAAAGCGCGATCCGGGCGGGTTAAGAATGGTGATCTTTGTACAAAAATACCCGCTATTACAAATAGCGCACCAAACAAAAAGTGAGGCCAAAATACTTTTGACGAAAAATCATAGGTCCACGGTAAGCACATTAAAAACGAGCCGGAAAGTACGTCTAAGCAATTATGCATTTGCATTGGGAATACCTTAACAAAACCCAATGGATTAAGGCTAAATATCGCCATGATCAATTGCAACCATCCTATTAGCAATGGCATAAATAGGGCAGCGCCTCCATATTGTGCAAAACCAAACAACCAAGGCGATGCTAGTAATAAAATTGCGCCTGCGTAATTGATAACTCCGTAAAATGTTGTTGAGATAAAGGGTTTCATTTTTGCTGTAATTAATGTTTCTGAGCACTCAAAATTAATAATTTATAAATAACCTTAGTGCTATAATGTATAAAAACATCAAAATTGTTGCCAAACAGATTAACTATGCTGTTATTAGCCGAATAATTTGGCGCTACTGCGGTATAGGAACCGGCTTCTTTACAATTTTTGAGGCCACAAATGCAAATAACCCTAATATTAATCCCGATGCTATCCCTCCAATAGCCCCCGTAACCAACATCATTAATCGGGGGTGAAACAGGTATGGGGCAGGTAGGGTTGCATTCATCTGTACCATGGCGGGATGATGGCCCATATAATTAGTATAAAATATAATATGCGATGCGGTTATCCAAACACAATTTGCAAGCGACACTAAAAAGCCATGCAGAAAATACTTGCCTGCACAAACCCTGGCAATGGTGTAAGCGCAAAAGAGGAATATTACCAGCCAAAAAGCGGGCTCAAATGCTTGTGGTATAAGCGATATGGTGGCAATAGCCATTATCAGCCCGAAAACCGATAACTGAATGATAAGTTTCCAGTTCATGTGATTGAGTTTTAATTATATAAATATATAAAATTATATAATCAACTGATATACAAACAACTGGTTGTTTTTATTTGTCTTTGAATTTTTCAATCAGCTTCAGAATCTCATCGGCCTCTTTCAGATCAATTTTTTCCTTTTTTACAAAATAGGAGAACATGTGTTTAACCGAATTGTCAAAATATCCGTTCATTAATTTATCGGTTGCAAAACTTTGGTATTGTTCTTTGCTAATGATAGGGAAATACTCATGGCTTTTACCATGCGCTATATGGCCAACAAATCCTTTGGTTTCTAATATCCTGATGATGGTTGATACGGTATTGTAAGCAGGCTTTGGCTCGGGTAAGGGTACCATAACATCTTTTACGTGCCCCTTTTTTAATTGCCATAGCACCTGCATCAATTGTTCCTCGGCTCGTGTTAATTCTTTAATTTCCATTAGTTTCGTAATTCATATAAATAAAAGGGTTGTTTTATTATATACACGAAGTTAGTATAATATAAATAAACCTTAAAAACTCCTGTTATAGTTTTCGCTTGTAATTGCTAACGGGTGTTGGCGGCGGCGTTAATTTTTACTATGTATCAATACCACGCCATTTATTCCTTTGTCGCCGTATGCTTTTGCCGGTATGTCTTTTAATACTTCTATACTTTGAATATGATCAGGGTTTATAGAACTTATATCATCCATCTCTTTTCCGTCAACAATATATAACGGGTTGTTCGGCCCGGTTATTACCAGGGGTTTTCCTTCTTCATGTAACTGTAAAACGGTTGTTAAGCTGTTTTTTTTTGCTAATCTGCCTACATAGCCTACGGGCTTACTGCCAATTAGTGAAAAGTTTACCGGGACAGTATACTGCACCCTAACCGCCTTGCCATTTTGCATACCCGGTTTCCATTTTGGTGAAGCACTTATTACCCTTACTGACTCTTCTTCTGCGCCATATCCAGGTCCGCGTACCGCTTTAACATTACTTAGGCTGCCATCAACTTCAACTACATATTGAACAAATACTTTTCCCTGGATCTTTTTTTCACGCATAGCTGCGGGGTACCGGATGTTTTTGCCTAAGTACTGATAAAAAGCTTGTAATCCTCCCGGAAATGAAGGCTCAATATTAACTGAGCTATAAACCTTATCGCCCGTGTAGCTTTGTTCCGGAGTTTTTTCATCAGCATTTAAGGTAAAGTTTATCGGTACGGTATATTGTACCTTTACCGGTTTGCCATTTTGTATGCCCGCGTTCCATTTTGGTGATAATTTTAATGCGCTTACTGCTGCTTCATTTAAACCATGTTCTGGCCCTCTAACCGCTTTAATGCCAGATAACGAGCCGTCTTTTTCAATAACAAATTGTATAAACACCTTTCCGGTTATTTTATTATCGCGCGCCTCTTTAGGGTATATTACTGTTTTGCCTAAAAAATTATAAAAAGCTTGTAATCCACCCGGGAAAGATGGTTCTGTTTCTACTGCATCATATATTTTACTGGTAGCAGTATCTATTTCAGTTATTGGTTCACGGTCGGTAGTAACCGGATTAACATTATTTACGGCCGTAGCTATAGTAGCATCAGCATTTTCTGGCCGGATAGATTGTTCAGGTATTTCACCATTGTTAGCAACACTATCAGTCGCGGTTATTGCCGGTTTTTGAAATAAATTACCGGCATGGTTATGAATAATAGCTACAGCTTTGCTATTATTCACCGTAGCGGATGAAAGTATGAGCATCAGCCCAAATAACGGAGCCGATAATACATACTTAAAGAGCACGATACGTTGTGATTTATTTTTTTGGAGCATGATAATGCGTTGTTTTAATAAACTATGATTATAAAAAGGATTTACTAATTGATGCGCCGGGGCATTAAAGGTTTGGCTCAAAAGCAACAGGGCGTATTCGGTT
>DASWOZ010000426.1:0-11142 GCA_036398535.1 Mucilaginibacter sp.
GTTGGCTGTACTGGATGTATTGCCCGGCGGTGGCTTTAAACTAATTGAACGCGCGCCCGGCATAAGTATTGACGAAATAAAAAATGCTACAGCGGGCAAGTTGCTTGTTGAAGGCGATGTGCCCGAAATGCGTATCGATTAACTCAATACTTTTTCGCGTAATTCTTTTGAAATATCTTCGGTAACCCTTAAAATATCTTCGGCGGTGTGGCCATTATTGGTGATTACCTGGTCGCATTCATTTTTATAAGGCAATAAAAACTCTTTATAAGCAGGTACCACGTGGTTCATCCATTTATATAGCACATCATCATTAGAATAGCCCCGTTCTATCAGATCACGTTTTAAACGGCGCTGTAAAGCAATATCTTTATCGGCATCCACAAATATCTTCATATCCATTAACTTAGCTATGCCTCTAAAATGAAGGATAAATAAACCCTCAATAATTAATATTGGCGCGGGCTTTATTTCAAGCGTTTTAGGTATAGCATTCGGATTATTGAAGGTATATTCCTTTTTATAAATGGTTTGTTGGTTTAATAACTTGTTAACATCCTGTTCAAACTGTTCATGATCTACCGTGGCGGGCAGGTCAAAGTTATACAGCTTATTTTCTTCGGCAGTCATATTATGCGCTACGGGAATATAATAGTCATCCTGCGATACTAAACAAACCTCATTTGCCGAGAAATGATCTAAAAAACGATTTAAGAAAAATGTTTTGCCGGAACCACTACCACCGGCTATGCCAATGATGTAAGGTTTATTCATTAGTCGGACTGCCGTAACTGATGTTTACATGAATACGTTTATCTAATGCGCCAATTGATTCGGCAACATTCTTGGTCATCACCAGGATACAATCCTTAGTTGATTCGTTATCATTAATGCGGCCTACAACCTTAGCAAAAGTGGTACGGTTGGTCATCGGATTAGTGATCTTTATAACGGTGCCTATTGGCGCTGTACGGTGTAATACCAATTTTTTATTAGGGTCTATGCTGGTATCTTCTATCCAGGTGGCTACACCTTTTTCGTTTTTTTCAAATAGTCCATATTTATTTGCAGATAGCCGGCGTTCGTAATTAGCACTATCCAGAAAAGAGGGAGAAGTTGA
This sequence comes from Mucilaginibacter sp., assembly GCA_036398535.1. Lineage (GTDB taxonomy): Bacteria > Bacteroidota > Bacteroidia > Sphingobacteriales > Sphingobacteriaceae > Mucilaginibacter. The sequence continues at coordinate 1,121 of DASWOZ010000426.1, forward strand.
ATCGCGTTTAGCCGCTACCCTTGCCGGAGGCGCGGCAGGAGGAGGTGTAGCTACTCCTGATCTTACTTTCAGGATCTGACCGGCAGTCAGGTTAGTGGAAGTTAAACCATTAATACTGGTAATATCGTCCACCGTTGAATCAAAACGTTTGGCAATAGAGAATAAGGTTTCTCCGGCAGATACTTTATATTCCTGTGTAATTATAGTAGGACCATTATTAACCGGGGTTGATGGCGCCGGTTTTTGAACGGGTGGTTGCTGGCTAACTGGTGCCTGATAAACAGGCTGTTGCTGGGTTTGTGCTGTACTTGTCGTTGTAAATGGTTGATCTGTTGGGACTTTAATTATCACGCCAATTTTTAAGGGGGCATTATTATTAAATTCAATAATAGCAGCAGGCTTTACATTATAACGACGGCCAATTGAATAGTAGTTATCTTTTGGATCTAATTTATGGAGGATAACTTTCTTGCCGTTTAAATTCTCAAATCCAACCGAATCTAAAAGCGGACTTGCAAATGAGTATGCAGAAAGTGTTACCAGGAATGTTATAGACAATAATAGTTTAAAATTCATAATAAATTCTTATTCAGTAATTTATAGGCTTATAACCTTTAATTCTGATTTGTTTTTAATATAGATCAACCAATTTTTATGTAGTATAAACGCCTCGGGCTGGACTTTTTGTATGTCTGAATTCATTATATCTTCATATACTATCTGAAGACCGTTCATTATATACAAATGCTGTTTTAATTGCCCAGCCTCAAAGGAGTGCAAAGATACAATTCTGAAATTATTGTATTCAAGATAATGTAAGCTATTTCCATGAGGTTTAATTTCTATAAGTTGATCTAAAAATGAAATTGGCAAAATTCGCGGTGTAATAATGTCATTTATCAGTTCTGTATCAACTTCCGGAAGGTAGGCTCCGTTTGGCATGCCGGTTTTAATATCGGCCAGGAATAATTTTTTAGGCTGAATCTGTACATTATATAATACCGCCCCGTTAGCAGATAAATGATTAAAAGCATAAGTATAATTGCTCCAGAGTATTTCAGAATTTACGGCATCTATCGCAGTTAATCCTTTATGTACCGGGCTATTTTCTGATAGGTAATTATGCAATAATAACACGCCGTTATAAGCGGCTTCAATTCCGGTTAGCCATCTTTCAGGGGTAGTAATATCTTTAAAATTTAGTTTATCGTTTAATAAACTTACAGAACTAAAAGAAACTTCTTTCTTTTCGCTATTTCTAATTTCAACAAAAACAGTTGGGCTCAGGTTGTCAATTTCCATGCGCCAAATTGCGCCGTTAAATTTCTCGCTGATGAAAGGTAATAGCATTGTCATAGGCTGCAAATATGGTATTTTAATTAGTGCCCTTGTTTATCTTTGTTAAACAAAGCTATTCACAAGCTGTTATTCACTTATCAAATTATTTATATGAAAGCCCCAAAAATAAGTCTAAAAGAAAGCGAAGTTAAACCCGTTGTTGATCATTTAAATGACTTGCTCGCTAATTACCATATCCATTACCAAAAATTACGTGGCTGCCACTGGAACGTTAAAGGCAAAAGCTTTTTTACTTTGCACGTTAAGTTTGAAGAATTATATACTGAGGCATTGGTTACCATTGATGAACTGGCCGAAAGAATACTAACCTTAGGTAAATCGCCTTACAGCACTTTTGGCGATTATATTGAAACATCCAGGCTGAAAGAAGTTAATACTATTGGTTTAAAAGATACTGCAATGGTAAAAGCGTTGATTGAAGATATGGCAATATTGATTGAAATGGAGCGCGAACTGTTAGAGATAACCGCTGAAGCGGGCGACGATGGCACCAATGATATGGTTAACCGCTTTATGCAGTTTCAGGAAAAAAATACCTGGATGCTACGCTCATTTGTTAATGAGGATTAATTAATAAATGAGTATTGGTAAATAAAAAAGGCTTCCAGGTATAACCGGAAGCCTTTTTTATTGAGTTTTTGATTTATTAGTACCGGTATCCTAAAGTTAGGAATGCGTTATTATATGTCTTACTCAAACTAGCGGTTGGTGTTGCTATGCCTGCGTCATAAGGTATAAGTAATTGTGAACCGGTTACATAAGCATAGGTTACATCTACATAATAACTGCCAAAACGGTAACCTAAGCCGCCGCTTACCGTATTTGTTGATTTACCGCCTTGTTTTAGTGGCGAACCCTGCACGCCATACCCGCCTCTTAGCATTAATGCCCCTGTCAAACGGGCCTCGGCACCAACGTGGCTATTAAAAGTTGCGTGATATAATGATTTGATATTGCTGTTATCAAAAGAGTTATCATAATCATCATTGCTGCTAATATGCGTTGTGCTATAATCTAAGTATTCTACATCACCAGTTATAAAGCCAAATTGTTGAATAAATACAGCCAAGCCACCCGCAACTTTCATTGGTGTTCTCATATTATAACTTAACGGGTAGCTACCCGCATTTTGATAGTTTTTATTATTGCTAAGGCTGGTAACCAAGGCTTCGTTATAGGAATCATCAATACTATACCAGGTAGGGGTAGTTACTGTCAAACCTAATCGTACAACTTCTATGGGTTTGTATATAGCGCCAAACCTGGCATTAAAACCAGATCCCTTTGTATTTTGAATTTGTGAATAAGTGCTATTATAATTCCGGTTAACGGCTGCCCCATTTTCTAATACAGAGGCTACACCGGTTTCAGTAAAACTATTGATTGAATTATAGCGCAGGTCAGTTAAGCCAAGCCCAACACCCAGGTACAATTTATTACTATAATTGGCACCCAATGAAAAATCAAACTCCGATTCGCCGCCTGTACGGGTAATACTGTTTAATTGTGAAGTACCGGTAAAGGTATTACTTCTGTAATTTGGGTTTGCATCGGTTCCGTATTGATCGATCAGGTTATGACTATATGCCCAATTTTGTAAAGTACCATCAGATATCCCCTGGCTATTAGCCAGATTAGCATAATAATCAGTAATTGAGCTTGAATTATTTTTACCGGCAGCATAAATATTTTCGCCATAATTATTGGTATGACTATAGCCCATACCAAAATTCAAGCTTAGCCATCCTGCAGTTTTATCCTGTCCGCGCAGCGTATTTAACCTGCTGTAAAAAACTACGGCCGCGTTGCTTAAATTTAAACTGTTAGCAGACGCGCTGTTTGACTGCCCTAAATAAGAAGCACTAACTTTTGAGCCGTCAAATTCAGGCGTGATGCTCAATTCATTTTTAGTGAAAAAACCAAGACCGGCAGGGTTGCCGCTTATCGAGCTTAAATCGCCACCTACCGCAGTGCCCGCATTGCCTATAGCTTTTATGCGGGATGTAGAACCGGTTTGGAAAGTTGAATAACGAATAGCATCCTGCGAATATTGAGCAAAACTGCTTTTAGTAATTACCATAACAGCAATTACGCTTAGTATATATTTAAATCTCATAGTATGTTCCGATCAATAATTTAAGGTCTAACCGGCCGGCCACCGCCACCGCTTGCAGGGGCGCTACTTGTATTACTTGAACCCGATGATGTGTTATTAGATGATTGTGGTGCATAGGTTTGTTGTGTTGGCCTAAAACTTTCTCTTGTTTGGCGGGTGGCACCGTTAGTACCATCTAACCTAATGCCATTGCGTGATACGCCTGTAGTATTTACACTGTTGCTGCCAACTGTTGGCCTGCCCGGATAATAAGCAGCCCTTGATGTACTCGGCGCGGCAGATGACCTGATACCGCGGTTAGGAGAAGTTATGCCGGTGAGTGTTGCATTGGTTTTATTATGATTGCGCCATGATGAACCACCGCCCATAATATAAGATGAGTAAATATCGCCGTAACCAAAATCGTCATAACCACCTAAATTATAGTAGGGAGAATAACCAAAATCATAGGGTGAATATATATAACCGTTGGTGAATGAATTGCCCAAACTGGCATACCCATATCCGCCCGCATAATTTAACTCATAACCAGCACTAAATCCGCTGTTGTATGGCGTATAGTTAAAATAAAAATCATCACTATAATCAAAAGGAGAATAACTGCTAAAACGGTTTAAGCGCGAAGTATAATCACCATAATAGTAATAATCGTCATCGCTTGTATAAGCGTTTTGCTGAGCGGCGTCATCGTTAAAGTATTCGGTTTTATCGCCGGCTTTAGCTTGAGTGTAATAAACGTCGTCATCGAAGTTGTTTTTTATCGAAGCTATTTTATTGGTTGAAGAGCAGGAACTCAGTACAACTATACTGATTAAAACGATTCCTTTTAAAAAGTTCCTTTTCATTTTATGTTATAGTTTGGTTAGTACAGGTTAAATAACTTATAAATTTATAAATTTGACCACAATAATAAGTAATTAATCAGTCAAATTCTATTCCACATTATGAGTAAAGGTGTTGTAAGTAAAGATGAAGATTATTCCCAATGGTATAACGACCTGGTGATCAAAGCCGATATGGCCGAGTATTCGCCTGTAAAAGGTTGTATGATCATTAAACCCTATGGCTATTCCATATGGGAGAAAATGCAGGCGGTGCTTGATAAAATGTTTAAAGAAACCGGCCATAGCAATGCCTATTTTCCGTTGTTTATTCCCAAATCCTTTTTTTCAAAAGAAGCAAGTCACGTGGATGGCTTTGCTAAAGAATGTGCTGTGGTTACACACTATCGTTTAAAAAATGATGGAAACGGTAATATTGTTGTTGATGAAGATGCTAAATTGGAAGAAGAGCTGATTGTTCGCCCAACTTCTGAAACCATTATATGGAATACTTACAAAGGTTGGATACAATCATACCGCGATCTGCCTATTTTGGTTAACCAGTGGGCCAACGTAGTACGCTGGGAAATGCGTACCCGGTTATTTTTACGCACAACTGAATTTTTATGGCAGGAAGGTCATACCGCACATGCTACAGCCGAAGAAGCTATTGCTGAAACTGAACAAATGTTGGACGTATATGCTGATTTTGTGGAGAACTGGTTGGCATTACCTGTAGTTAAAGGTAAAAAAACGCCAAATGAACGTTTTGCAGGTGCGTTAGACACTTATTGCATTGAAGCCTTAATGCAGGATGGTAAAGCTCTACAGGCTGGTACCTCTCACTTTTTAGGGCAAAACTTTGCCAAGGCTTTTGATGTAAAATTCACAAACAGAGAAAACAAACTGGACTATGTTTGGGCAACTTCATGGGGGGTATCAACCCGTTTAATAGGTGCGCTGATCATGGCGCACTCTGACGATGCCGGATTGGTATTACCACCAAAACTGGCGCCAATACAGGTAGTTATTGTACCCATTTACAAGCATGATGAAGAACTGGAAAATATCACGACGTATGTAAATACGTTAACCAAAACTTTAAAAAGCAAAGACATCTCTGTGAAGTTTGATAAGCGTGATACCCACCGCCCGGGCGCTAAATTTGCAGAGTATGAATTAAAAGGTGTGCCTTTGCGCGTTGCAATTGGCAGCCGTGATATGCAAAACGGAACTGTTGAGCTGGCACGCCGTGATACCAAAACAAAGGAAACAGTTAACCAGGACGGTTTGGCCGAGCATATTGAAGCCTTATTGGAAGAAATTCAGCAAAATATATATAATAAGGCATTAGCGTTTAAAACAGCCAACACAACTGAGGTAGACACCTACGATGAGTTTAAACGTATGCTGGATGAACAACCTGGCTTTATTGCCGCGCACTGGGACGGCACTTCTGAAACAGAGCAGCAAATAAAAGATGAAACTAAGGCTACAATCCGTTGTATACCTTTGAATAATAAACAGGAAGAAGGCAAGTGTATTTTGACAGGCAAACCGTCTGCACAAAGGGTACTATTTGCAAGAGCTTATTGATTTAGTTGTGAGTTGTATGTAATAAGTTACATGATCGAAAAGCTGAAATACTGACAACAGCTAACCGGTAATATGCACTATTAAACTTACAACCTGCAACACATAACTTACAATACATAACCATGAAATTCGCAACTAAAGCCATACACGCAGGGCAGGAGCCCGACCCAACAACCGGGGCGGTAATGACACCAATATATCAAACATCTACTTACTGGCAAAAATCGCCGGGCGACCATCAAGGGTATGAATATTCGCGCGGTACTAACCCAACCCGTAAGGCCTTGGAAAATTGTTTGGCCGCGTTAGAAAATGCGAAATTTGGCTTGGCTTTTTCAAGCGGTATGGGTGCTACGGATGCGGTAATGAAATTATTATTGCCAGGCGATGAGGTAATTACGGGTAATGATTTGTACGGTGGTTCATATCGTATGTTCACCAAAATATTTGCCAATTATGGCATTAAGTTTCATTTTTTAGATCTTTCAAATCCGGAGGTCATCCGTAGTTATGCTAATGATAAAACTAAACTGATCTGGATAGAAACACCTACCAATCCAACAATGCAGATAGTGGATATTGCTGCAATCACTAAAATAGGCAAAGAGAAAAATATATTAACTGTAGTTGATAATACTTTTGCTTCACCATACCTCCAAAATCCAATTGATTTAGGCGCTGATATTGTAATGCATTCGGTAACCAAATATATTGGCGGCCACTCTGATGTGGTAATGGGTGCCTTAATGTTAAATGATGAAGACTTATATAAAAGGCTTTGGTTCATTTACAATTCATGTGGGGCTACTCCGGGGCCAATGGATAGCTTCTTAGTATTACGCGGTATTAAAACACTGCACCTGCGTATGAAAGCGCATTGCGAGAATGGCAGAAAGATAGCTGAATATTTAAAAACACATCCTAAGGTTGATAAGATTTACTGGCCGGGCTTTACGGATCATCCTAATCATGATATAGCTAAAAAGCAAATGCGCGATTTTGGCGGCATGATATCTATTACTTTAAAGGGTGCCGATTTGAAAGAAACATTCAGGGTGGCTTCCTCATTCAAGGTATTCGCGTTAGCAGAATCTTTAGGAGGAGTAGAATCGCTTATTAACCACCCGGTTACTATGACTCATGCCTCCATACCAAAGGCCGAAAGGGATAAAGTAGGTGTGGTTGATAATCTATTGCGCCTAAGTGTAGGAGTAGAGGATGTGGATGATTTGCTGGATGATTTGAAACAAGCTTTGGCTTAGCCAAAGCTTGTCATTGTGCGCGATAGCGCGGCAATCGCTTTGTATGTATTAGTATTAGCGAGGAGATTGCCGCGTCGCCCTATCACACATACTACGTAGCTCCTCAATGACATGGAGATAAACAAAAAATGATCGAAAACATAAAGGCTTTCCTCGATTCTAAAGTAATCCAATATAATCGCCCTGATTTTATTAAGAACGATCCGGTTTGTATTCCGCACTTATTCACCAAACAACAGGATATAGAGATCATGGGTTTTTGGGCTGCAACATTGGCATGGGGGCAAAGGGTTACCATTATCAACAAATGCCGTGAACTGATAGCATTAATGGATGGCGCGCCCTATGATTTCATCATTAATCACGAAGAACCCGACTTAAAAAAACTGCTCCATTTTAAGCATCGTACTTTTAATGATATAGACACACTGTATTTTATCGCCTTTTTTCGGTATCATTATAGTAATCATCAATCACTTGAAAGTGCATTTATACCCCCTGAAACTGTTATTTTGAGCGAAAGCAAGATTGCTGAAACTAAGCAGAACACAAGTAACACGCCACCGGAAACTATAGAAAAATATCTTAATCATTTTCGTCAATATTTCTTTTCTCTACCAGATTATCCGCATCGCACTAAAAAACACGTTTCCTCACCTTCGCAGAAATCTACCTGTAAACGCTTGAATATGTTTTTGCGCTGGATGGTACGCAAAGATGAGAATGGCGTAGATTTTGGGATATGGAACCATATTAAACCAGCCGAACTGATTATGCCATGTGATTTGCATGTTGACCGCGTGGCACGCAAGCTTAATCTGATCACCCGCAAACAAACCGACTGGCAAACGGCCGTGGAACTTACCAAAAAGCTACGGGAATTTGACTCGGTTTACCCCGTAAAATATGATTTTGCTTTATTTGGGTTAGGGATTGAGGAAAAGTTTTAATTTCTTAAATTGCAGAAATGAACCATGTTGATGATAACAAGCAGCTATCTGATTTTTTAGCAGGGAAATCAGAACATACGCTTATGTTGTTCCACCATTTTGTTAATGAATATGAAAAATTGGGTGATGTAACTTTACATTCGGCCAAAACCATGATAGGTATTGCTAATGCTCATAAGCGTATTGCCTGGATAACGCAGTTAGGCAAAAACTTTATCCACGTAGTTTTTCCGTTTAAACAGGAATACACTGATAATTTATGCTTCCAAAAAATAGCGCAGGTACCGGGCGATGCGCATCAGTTTAACCATCATTTCAGGATGTACACGATTGAAGATTTGAATGAGGAAGTATTACAATATATGTTCATGGCTTATAAGGGGGAATAAAATTACAATGTCCCTATCCCTGAACCCGGTGCTCCTTTTCCACTTTCGTAATAGTGAACCGATGATTGATCTCTGTTTTCTATTTCATAAGAATTTGGTTCTTCTTTAAGCATATAATAAATCAGAACAGTCCAAATAAAAGGCACGATTAATATCAATATTATATTTAGTTTTTTTTGTTTTCTTGAAAATTTAATGGTCTTTATCGTTCTTATTATAGCATAAATAGCCATTGCTAAATGTATAGTAAGTAGCCCAACCAGTAAATATTGAATTGATGTCATATTAAAACAAAATTTACGCTTCCTCCTTAAAGTAAACCTTATAATAATTCAAATGCTTATCATCATCAAAACCCTTTTCAATCAGCTCTTTATCTCCGTGAATATAGATATGAAAGTTTTTGTCCAGCTTTAATACACTTTTATAAACCCGGGCTTGCTTTTTAACTGCGTTCTCTGATATTTCGAAGGTGTCACCAATACGTGTTTCAAATTCATCCTCGTATTGTTGTTTGTAGGTTTTAAACGATTCAATAGCTTTTGGATTACCAATTACCTCATCGGTAAACTCGTCCATCTCAAATGTTTCTTTCTCTTTAAAATATTTCATAGAACGGTTCAGTAAATCAATTTTGTCTGCCTTGCTCATTTCAAACTCATCATCCAGTTTTTGGGTAATAAAGTTTTTATAAATACCCAGTGTATTACTGGTTTGGTTAAAGCTATCGTTACGGATCTTTAATTGTAGAAAATCATCTTTCCAATAAGCAGCAGTATCCTGGCCGCGGTTGGTATTATCAATTACCACAACTTTGTAACCATTCTCTTTTTCGATGTTAAATATCAATACGCCTTTATCCAGCTTATTGATGTTGATCGCATTTTCCTCATAATCAACCTGGAAACCGCCTTTATCCGGATATACTTTTAAATAGGTTTCCTTGTTCTCTGATTTAAATATACCTATGGCATCTAAAGGATTGCCTTCAATTTGTACTTTATTGAAATAAGCCACATATAACTCACCCGATTTGATCTTAGGATGATTAGATACCTTGTACAGATATTTTGCTATCTGCTCTGATAGCTCATGAAATTTAGTCTTGTCCTCAAAAATTTCTGCCGCAAAGTGGTGTAGCTCATTCAGGCCTAAATCGCCACTGATATGCATTAAATGATAAACCTCGTTTGTTTTTTCAAACGGCGTTAAAAAGTATTGCATTAACAGTTTTGTAATCAGTTCATCCTTGAGTTCAAGCGGCTGTTCAGACAAAGCATACATTTCATTTTGTGATGAATTACCAACGTGGTGTACAGAAATAGTATCGAGCGAAGCTTCAAAATAGGTTACCATAATTGGGATGCAAGTTATAATTTTTAGTTCAGGGTTGATGGTTCATTATAAATTGCAACTTTTGTCTGTATATAATTCTATATTGTATTTATCTTTAGTAAATTTGGGTATGACCACGCTAACAGTAAATATACAGAACGAAAAAGATTTGCCCGTTTTGCAGGAAATATTAA
>DASWOZ010000427.1:0-1657 GCA_036398535.1 Mucilaginibacter sp.
TTGTTTTTATAAAAGATACAGTACCCTTTGCCGAAAAGAAAGATATGCTGATTGGCCGTGGTGCCATGACCCAGCTGCACCGTATGAGGTTTATGGAACAATATTTTGATAACCCGCTGTGTGACCTGGGGCAGGTGAACAGGGAAGGCGGCAACCCCAAATGGATTAAGCCTAAAATTTCGATACCCAGGCATCTGGCCTATAAATTTATTTTGAGCCTGGAGGGTAATGATGTAGCCACCAATTTAAAGTGGGTAATGTCGTCAAACTCTGTTGCGGTAATGGCAAAGCCCCGGTACGAAACCTGGTTTATGGAAGGCAGGCTTATAGCAGATCATCATTATATATTGATTAAGGATGATTACTCGGACCTGGAAGAAAAGCTACAGTATTACATCAATAACCCAAAAGCAGCGCAGGCTATAGTAAACAACGCCAATCAATACATCCAACAGTTTTTGAATAAAAAACAGGAAGACCTGATTGCCCTGTTGGTGCTGGAGAAATACTTTTATTACACTTCGCAAACAGATCAGCTTTCTATTTAGATGTATAAATCATCGTTTGGCAATATTCTGCTCAAACCACTTTGGCAATTAAAAATGGGGCATAATTACCCCGTAATATATTGCCTTTATAAACGTAAATACAGGCAGCATTTTTAAAGAAATTTTAATGTATGGATACTGGTGTTGTAACATTACACATCAGCCTTACTCAAAATAAAAAATAGGTAATAACCGCCGTTATTAATATTTTTGTAGAATTAATATTTTAGATGAAAACTTATTTCCGGCTGCTCTCATTCGCAAAACCTATCGAGAAGTTTGCCATTCCTTATATCCTGTTTACCCTGCTGTATGTTTTTTTTAGCACCATGGTGCTGGCATTGCTTGGGCCGCTGCTTAATACACTTTTTTTAACAAGTGCTACCGCTGCAGCCCATGCCGTACAAGTTGCCCGGCCCGATTCTGTGTTTGCACTTCAGGCCTGGTTTAAATATTACCTACAGTATTATGTAAATAATTATGGTGCCTGGGGCGCTTTAAAGTTTGTATGTGCGGTAATTATATTTTCGGTTGTAATGGGGAACTTGTTCAGGTACCTGTCGGCCCGTACTATGGAAAATCTGCGTGTGCATACTTTGCTTAATTTCAGGAAGGCGGTATTTGATAACGTAATGAACCTGCATTTGGGCTATTTTAATAACGAGCGCAAAGGGGACATTATCTCTAAAATAGCTTCCGATGTACAGGTAGTACAGTTTTCGGTAACCGGAACCCTGCAGGTTATTTTTAAAGAGCCGTTATCGCTCATCGCGTTTCTGATAACGCTATTTGTTATATCTACCAAGTTAACGCTATACTCTTTGCTGGTAATACCTGTATCTGGTTTCATCATATCGCGTATTGTAAAGCGGTTAAAAGCCCAGGCCGTTGCGGCCCAGCAATCGTATGGTAACATGATTAGTTACCTGGACGAAGCGCTTTCGGGTATTAAGATCATCAAAGCATTTAACGCTGTTGATTTTATTAAAGACCGTTTTAATACCGAAAATAAAAACTACTCAAGGATCTCAAAATCGATGGCCAGGCGGCAGCAGCTGGCATCGCCGGTTTCTGAGGCCATGAGCGTTACCATGGTAGCCTTCATCGTA
>DASWOZ010000428.1:0-9893 GCA_036398535.1 Mucilaginibacter sp.
GGCAGCTTGCCTGGTGATATTAAAATAGCGATTATCACGAGGATCATTAGCCATGCCTGCAATATAGGCCCAATTGCCCCAATTGCTTGCCGGCGAGTAATCTATTAGTTTTTCTTCAAAATAAGCAGCGCCTTTTTTCCAGTCCAGCTTCAAATCACGTACCAGATAGCCTGCAACCATTTGCCTGTTGTAATTATTGATGTAACCTGTGGCATTTAATTTGTGCATGCTGGCATCAATAAACGGCACTCCGGTATGGCCGTTCTTCCACAATTCAAAGGCTTCATCGTCATGCGCATCCGGTTCACCGGTAGCGGCTTCGGCCTTATAAAATTTTTGTCCATGTTTTTTAAACATAAACCTGAAGTAATCGCGCCAAAGCAGCTCCAAAATCAATATATCCGCGTTAGGTAAACTATTGGTATGTTTAATTATCTCCCAATATACCTGGCGGGGCGAAATACATCCAACTGCCAGCCAAGGCGAAAATTTGGAGTGTTTTACAGCGTTATTGCGAGGGCCTTTGGCAATATTTGTTTGGCTGATGTTTGAAAAGTATCCGCTTAAACGGGTCAAACCAACGCTTTCACCACCTGTAAAATTATTGGTCGCCCTTGTATCATCGTGCGGCTCCTCTAAACCTAACTGTTGTAAGGTTGGCAGTTCTCCAGCATCAATAATAGCAGGGGTTTGGATAGCCTCGGGTGTAGCTACACATGGGCGAACGTTACTATCGCGTTCAACCTTCTTTTTAAAAGTAGAAAAACTATCAGGAATATCCTTTATAGGGAATGGCAGGTCTTCTTTATGATACAGCGTATGGCCGATAAAATGTTTTAGGTTGAGCTTTATTTTCCATAAAGCGGCTTCAACCTGTTCGGATATTTCGGTTTCTTCATAGGCCACCTCCCGGTGATGATAAACTTCATTCACCTGATACTGTTCGGCCAGTTGCGGTAATATTTCAGCCGGATTACCTATGCGTATAATTAACTCGGAACCTAATTTTTGTAAATTTTTACGCAGATCAGCTACAGATTCCAGCAAGAAACGTGTACGAAAATTACCGGTTTTAGGATTGCCGGATAGAGTAGCTTTAAAATAATAAGGGTCAAAACAATAAACCGGTAGTACTTTATCTGCCTTGCGTGTTGCTTCTAACAGTATTTCGTTGTCATGTACACGTAAATCATTTCTAAACCAAACCAGTATTGTTCTTTCGCTCATATTATATCTGCTGCGATAAAATCAGTAGCTACAAATTTGCAATTTATTTACTTGTTCTTCTCATTTATCACTAATATTTGACATTATGCTTGCAGTTTGGCTGCCTGAACCAGGATTCATGGGACTGAAAGATACATAAGATTGCCTTTCAATTTCCTTGATCATGGCTATCTTATATCCTATATAAATAAACGGCTTAACTTTCTTGAATACAATTAAAACTTGAATATAATTAAAAATAAACAACAAGTAAAAAATCATGGTCAAGACAGTTTTGCGGTAGCTGGGGAACCTAATATATATGATTAAAACAATTTTAATTTTACGACATTATATCCTTATCTTTGGTAAGATTGTCGCACATATGAAAATTGCAGAAAAGAAACCCATGAGGCACCTGGAATTAAATCTGACTTATTTGCTTGGAGGGAAGAGTATTTTAACCCAACCAATTCATTCTGGATTTGATATTATCGCATTAAGTAATGCAGGCATTACCAAAGCATCATTAGATGCGCTAATCAGTCATCTGGGTATTTCGAAAAAAGCTTTTTCTGAAAACATATTAGGTATTTCTGTAAAAACGCTTGAACGTAAAAAAAGTACAGATAAATTAGACAGGCAAACATCATCGCATGTTATTGAAATTGCAAAAGTTGCCAAACACGCCTTTGATGTATTTGAAGACGAAGAAAAAGTAAAAAGCTGGCTCAATACCCCCAACCGGGCATTAAACAGCATAAAACCCATTGATCTGTTTTATATACCAACCGGTTTAGGTATGGTAGATGATATTTTAGGACGGATTGAATATGGCGTATATTCTTAATTGCGATGATAGTTTATCGCATAGCTAAATCACAAACACACTCACAAGACATTTCGGGCATGGGGGCCTTTAAATATGGCGGCAGATGGAACAGCGGCGGCACCTATATGCTTTACACCAGCATGAACAGCTCGTTAGCTTATTTAGAAAATCTGGTACACTTTGATGAATCAGAATCGCCACCTAACCTGTTTATCGTATCACTTGAAATAAAAGATAACAGCGGTATTGTTTACGAGTTACCGGATGCTGATTACCCTGCATCATGGCAGGTTCAGGACAATCTTGAAAACAAACTTATTGGTGACAGATGGATACGGGAAAATAAATTTTTAGCGTTTAAGGTTCGTTCGGCCATTAACCCTACCGAATATAATTTTTTATTGAATCCTATTTTCCCCGGCTACCATGATAAAGTAGCTATTATTGATACCCGGCAATTAAAAATTGATGCAAGGTTAATCAGGTAGCAAACTCATTGTAGGGTTACCTTTCAATAGTCCTGATAAACGGCTCAGCCATCCTGAACACTATTAAAACAAATGAAAATCATGGTTCAGACGATAAAATAAAACTATCCATCCAAACCTTACGTTAATTATAGATAAGTATGACAGACATTGGCTGAATAAGCTTTACTTTTATTTATAATTTTTACGTTATGGCAAGTATTGAAAGCATTCAAAAAGCATATATTGATTATGTACTGACAGAGGGCGAACAGCCTAAATCGGTGTATTTATTCGCCAAGAAAAATAAAATGGCCGAAGATGAATTTTACCAGTTCTTTGGTTCATTTGATGCGATAGAGCAAAACGTATGGGCCGGTTTAGCCCAAAAGACGCTAACCGAAATTAAAAACCAGGAGGTTTGGAGCCAATACTCTTCGCGCGAAAAGGCCCTTTCCTTTTTCTACAGCTTTTTTGAGCTGCTGAAAAGCAGTCGCAGCTTTGCGGTTTACAGTATTAAAAAACAGCCAAAAGGTTTTTCAACCCCGGTAATTTTTGCGGACCTGAAAGAGTTATTTGAAAACTTTGCTGATGAAATTATAAAAGAGGGGCTGGAATCATCTGAATTATCCGACCGCAAATTTTTCTCGAAAAAATATAAAGACGCCTTGTGGATCCAGTTTGCTTTTGTACTGAATTTTTGGATAAACGATAATTCCACCGGTTTTGAAAAAACGGATGAAGCTATTGAAAAGGGCGTAAACGTAACCTTCGATCTGTTTCAGCGTTCGCCAATTGACAACCTGTTTGAGTATGGCAAGTTCTTGGCCAAAAATGGCGGTGTAAAAGAGAAGATGGGTTTTGGAATTTAAGACAAACAGTAAGGCCTCCGCTATTATGGGAAATTTAGAGGGGACCACCTTCGCTGCGATATTTGATATGGATGGTACGCTGGTGAATAATACGCCATACCATTTTAAATCATGGCAGGCTATTTTCAAAAAATATAACAAAGGCATATTAACGCTTGACACTTACCATCATGACATTAGCGGTATACCTATTATGGATACCATGAAAAGATTATTTGGCAACGACCATGATGAAGCCGGGTTGAAAGCCTTGTTAAAAGAAAAAGAAGGACTCTACAAAAGCCTCTACGCCCCTTTTGCTGCCCCGGTAAATGGCCTGGAGAATTTCTTGACTAATTTAAAAAATGCCGGTATTAAAATGGCCATTGCCTCATCAGCTACGGTTGATGATATTAATTTTATACTAAGTCATGTACCCATCCGGGATGATTTTAACGTTATTATTGACGGCAGCCGTGTAACCAAATCAAAACCCAACCCACAAATATTTTTAAAAGCCGCCGAAGAACTAAACGCCAGGCCCGAAGATTGCGTAGTGTTTGAAGACTCGATAGCCGGTATTAAAGCCGCCAACGGCGCGGGTATGAAAGTTGTTGGTATCACTACCGGCAATACTGCCGATAAGTTGCAGCCATCAAACCTGGTTATTACAGATTATACGGATCTGAGTCTGCAAAAACTGACGGCACTATTTGAAAGAGACAAATGATGAGTGATAACCAAAAAGAACAAAACAGTATACCTACCACCAAAGTACAACGATCTGCAAAGTTTGTGAAGACAGGGTTTAAAGTAAGTGGTAACTATATAAAGCATTATTCTAAAAAACTGTTTAATCCGGATATGGATAAAACCGAGTTAAATGAAGATAATGCAGCCGATATTTACGAATCATTAAGCGAACTAAAGGGCAGCGCCCTTAAAGTAGCCCAAATGCTGAGCATGGATAAAAACCTGCTGCCGCAGGCTTACGTAGATAAGTTCACACAGTCACAGTATAATGCGCCGCCGCTATCCGGCCCGCTGATTGTGCAAACCTTTAAAAAGTATTTTGGCAAAACGCCGGATAAAATTTTTGATAAGTTTAATATCCGGTCAACTAATGCGGCATCCATTGGCCAGGTACATGAAGCTGAATTGAATGGTAAGAAACTGGCTGTAAAAATTCAATATCCCGGTGTTGGCGATTCCATTTCGTCCGACCTGAAACTGGTTAAACCCTTTGCTTTTCGCTTATTGGGAATGAGTGAAAAAGAACTGGATATTTACATGCGCGAGGTAGAAGAGCGCTTATTGGAAGAAACCGATTATGAACTGGAAATACGGCGGTCTATTGAGTTTTCTAATGCCTGTGCTAATTTAAATAATGTAGTATTCCCCACCTATTATCCTGAACTTTCCAGTAAACGCATTATTACTATGGACTGGATGGAAGGACAGCACTTAAAAGAATTTTTAGCCACCAATCCATCACAAGAATCGCGTAACCGTATTGGGCAGGCACTATGGGATTTTTACAACTTTCAGCAGCATGAACTGCGTGCCGTACATGCCGACCCGCATCCCGGCAATTTTATGATCACTCCCGAAGGTAAGCTGGGCGTAATTGATTTTGGCTGCATTAAAGAAATGCCCGAAGATTTTTACTATCCGTTCTTTTCACTTACTTCCACCAATTTATTTGATAATAAGGAAGAAACCATCAAAGCCTTCCGGCAATTAGATATGATCCACGACAATGATACACCTGCGCAAATTGAGTTTTACCATACTATGTTTAAACAAATGATCAGCCTGTTTGCTAAACCTTATATATCAGATCATTTTGATTTTGGGAAAAGTGAATTTTTTGAAGATCTTTTTGGCTTTGGCGAAAAGGTGGCCAGGATGCCTGAGTTTAAACAGGCCCGCGGCGTAAAGCATTTTATTTATGTTAACCGGACAAATTTTGGCTTATACAATATACTGCATAAGCTAAAGGCCGAAGTTAAAACAGATACGTTTAAACCGCATGTGGTGTTAGCGTATTAATACAGCATATAAATATGCTATTTTTGATCTTCAATTTATCAACTTATGCAACTAAAAAACATTTTTGCCCATCACGTTCATTTCTGGCTTAAAAATAAAGCAGACCTGCCTAAATTTATTGAAGGCTTAAACACATTGGCAACTATCAGCCATGTTAAACAAATTCAGGTAGGTGTTAAGGCGGACACACATCGCGATGTAGTCGATCGCTCTTACGATGCATCTCTGCTGATCATATTTGACAACCAGGCCGCGCATGATGCTTACCAAATTGACCCTATACACGATAAATTTGTAGAAAATTATGCCGCGCCGCTTTGCGAAAAAGTAGTAGTGCAGGATAGTATTGACGCATAGATCAGGCATAAACAGGAGGGTGTTTGTACCACGCGGGTGCGAACGCCTTGGTACACTGACAAGATTTTGTCACCATTATAACCACTTTCACCATCGGGTTAAGTTCTCTTCATAAGTATTCGGAAGATAGCCCACAATAAGAGTTATCATTCTGAGATTTAAAATCCGAAGGGGATTCTGGGGAAATGACCATGTACCCATACATGTCATTGCTGTAAGCGATAGCGTGGCAATCTCGTCTTCGACAGTCTAACCCGCTATCTATCAGCGACGAGATTGCTTCAACCACACAGGCTTCCCGCATTGTCCTTGTTTCGCAATGACATGGTGGTTAGAATAGGTCTGTCATGGGTAACGTAGTAAAGAATCTTATAAAGCAGATAGATAGGCGATTAAAAGGCGGCGCTTTTGACAAACGTATAGGATTTTTTACTACATTCAGAATGACAAAAAGGTGTTTTTAATGCTTCCCCCATTACCTGTATCCTCACAGGCAAACACCAATAAATGATCCTTAATTAACCACATTCCCCGTCACATCAACCGTGCGGGCAAAGGGATTTAAATATTCATTTATCAAAACGGCAAATTCCATACGGGTAACCGGATGGTTCAAATCAAAATCCGAATTAAACTGATATTTGGTTTTCCAGTCATGCTGTATAGTTAAGTAAGAATTTTTAGGGTCCATGAGCCTTATCTCGCTGATAAAAGATACCATATTCGCCACCGTAAACTTTTCGCCGGGATTAACTTTATTGAACCATAAAAATGCGCGGGTATAAATTTCTGTTAAAACCGGTTTTACCTCGGCGGTGGTTACAGTCGCATTGGGCATAAAAAGCAGGTCGTTTGCTTTCTGAATGCCTTTTAGCAAACCCGTTGCCCCTATTTGCTGTACCGCCCTAATATAACGGTCGCCCGGTTTAACATCTGCAAAGGGCAATAGGTAACCCTTAAAATCAAGCAGTTCCTGCTGTATAATCCTCACCCTTAAATTTTTTGTAGTGGTTTTAAAAAATGCGATGTAAGCTGCTACTGTACCTGCCCCCTGCCCTAAATTTAGTTGCACAGGCAAATATTCCATATTGCCGCTAACAGGTAGTATTTTTTCGGTAACCAGTAAATTATCGGCATCTTTTATAATCACAGCCTGTAACGGTATATAATAATTGGGCAACAGGTCGCTCGTAGCTATTGATGTACGGTATAATTCACCCGTGTTTTTCCCGATTTCAAAAACAGGCGGTAAGGTTGCTCCGGCTTTGCTTATTACCTCGCCCTTTTCAGTAGCATCAATTAACACCTTTGCTTTTATTATATCGGTATTACCGTTCGCGGTAATACTTATCTCCCACCCTGTACCATCCTTTTTAATGGTAGTAAACGGCGCGTTTAATTTAATGGTCAGATTTTTAACCGTATCGGCTATCTTTTTAAGGATGCCGGTACCGGCTACCCGTTCAAATGTTAAAGGCGCGTTATAAGCGGTATCATAACCGGGCGTAGCTTTATAAAATTCGTTTATCCTTTCCCTAAACTCGCCCCACAAACCCGATGGCAAATTACGGCTGGTATGTATGGTAAAATTATTGCCCGCGGGCATTCCGTCTTCCATCCATTCGCCCGGTAATAGCAATATAGTTTTTACCTTACTGCGGGCGCATTGTATAGCTGCCGACACACCGCTTACGCTGCCGCCAATAACCAGCACATCTGTTTTAATAGTTTCGGCACAGGCACAGGATGAATAAAGCAGAAGCAGGAGCAGTAACTTTTTTACCATTTGCCGGTTAAATTATGTATAAAACGTTAATTTAGTGCAAAACCATACACAAACATTTAAAATCATTCATCAGCCGCTTTTTATTAATCATGACCGAAGAAGAATTAAAATATCCCATAGGCAAATTTACGCCCCCTGCATCTTATCCTATCGAAGACATCCGCAACTGGATAAAAGAGATAGAGATATTTCCGGGCTTGCTGCGGCATACCATCATGAATTTAAATGAGAGTCAGTTAGATACGCCTTACCGCCCCGGTGGGTGGACCTTGCGGCAGGTAGTGCACCACCTGGCAGATAGCCACATGAATTCATTGATCCGTTTTAAGTGGACGCTGACCGAAGAAAACACAACGATTAAAGCCTACCATCAAGTCAATTTTGCCCTATTACCTGATTATCGCCTGCCGGTCGAATCGTCCTTGAAAATACTGGAAGGTGTACACCAGCACATGGTGGCCCTGTTTCAAAGCTTTACCGAAAAGGAATGGGCACTTGCCTTTATACATCCTGAAACAGGCGCCAGCATTTCGTTAAAAAGAAACCTGGCACAATATGCCTGGCATGGTAAGCATCATTTGGCACATATTACCAACACCATAAAGGCTTTCTGATTATTGTTTATAATTATTCTAAATAAATTTGGAATAGCGGGGGATCGTTGTATTTTTGCGGACTATTTATAATTAGTCTAAATAAAATGAAACGACTCCAACTATCTCCCCTTCAATTTGCAAATGCACTCCTGTTTGCACTTTTTCTCTCTATTTCATCCGTTGCGTATAGCCAAACACGCGGAACTATAAAGGGTACAATATTAACTACCACTAATGAGCCGGCAGAAAACGTGTCGGTTGTATTAAAGGATACTAAATATGGCGCCACTACCGATGAAGACGGTAAATTTGAATTGAGGGCCCCGCAAGGCAATTATACCTTGCTTATATCACATGTTGGTATGCAAAATCAAGAAATATCGGTTACCGTTCAACCCGGTAAAACAATTAGCCTACCTGTAATCAGCGTAAATGTTAAATCAGGTTCTTTACAGGAAGTAAGCATTAAAGACAACAAGACCAATAAGTTTAGCCGCAAAAAAAGCACGGATGTGGCTAAGATGCCTTTAAATAATTTAGAGAACCCACAATCTTATACCACCGTAAGTAAAGAGGTGATGGAGGAACAAGCCATATTTTCGGCTGATGATGCCATAAAAAATGCGCCGGGTGTTTCCAAATTATGGACACCGACCGGCCGTGCAGGTGATGGTGGTTCTTATTTTACTTTAAGAGGCTTTGCAGTACAAACCCAATTAAGAAATGGCATTGCCGGTAATGTTACCAATACAATAGACGCAGCTAACCTGGAGAAACTGGAAGTTATCAAAGGCCCGTCAGGCACCCTGTATGGCAGCAGTTTAGTGTCATATGGCGGTTTAATTAACAGGGTTACCAAAAAACCTTTTGAAACTACCGCAGGCGAAATAAACTACTCATTTGGCAGCTATGATTTAAGCCGGGTAAGCCTTGACTATAATACACCGCTGGATACTGCAAAAAAAGCCCTGCTGCGCATCAATACAGCTTATAATAATAGCAATACCTTTCAGGATAATGGCTTTAATAAAAACTTTGTTTTTGATCCCAGCTTCTCTTATAAGGTCAATGATCGTTTAACTTTATCATTTGATGCCGAAATAAGCCACGGCACAGCCACCACACCGGTAATCATGTACTTTGGCTCAACCATTGCCGACCTGGGTGTTAACCGTGCAAACCTGCTTAATATAGATTATAAAAGGTCCTATCAGGCTAACGATTTAGCAACAACGTCTGACAATGCTAACTTTTACGCACAAGCCGACTATAAAATATCAGATAACTGGAAATCGCAAACCAATATTGGTACTACATACAGCAGTTCAAATGGTTACGGGCCATACTTTTATCTGTCAGCAGGTAATGATTCTATAAAGCGTAATGTTTGGGAAATTACTGGCAACACAACTACTTTACAGATTCAGCAAAACTTTACCGGTGATTTTAAAATAGGTAATTTAAGGAACCGACTTGTTGCCGGGCTGGACTACCTGAACCAAAAGTCTGACCTGAAATATAGCGATCCAAACTCCGGGTCTGATTTATTTGACGTCATTAACTTAAAAGGTGCCATCCCGACTTATAATAACTTTAACAAGGCAAAGGTTGATGCGCTGTTTCAAAATGCGCCTGTATCCACTTCATACAGCCGTTACAATACATCTACCTATAGCATATACGCTTCAGATGTATTAAACATTACCGATAATTTATTGGCAATGGCAAGCTTAAGGATGGATAATT
>DASWOZ010000429.1:0-5270 GCA_036398535.1 Mucilaginibacter sp.
CACCAAGCGAAAATGTTGGATAGCTTAAAGTGCGTTCATACTTCGTCTGGTCATCACTTACCACGATGCGGCTGTTGTAATATTGTAACACCGGGTGCTGGGCAGATATGGAATCATTTTGCACGGGCATGAAGGCTGGCAGCCTTGCAATAAAAAAAGTGTCTACGGCTATTTTTTGAGGAGCAATGCCCAGGTAGTCAATTAACCGGCTGGTTTGTTCATCTTCCGCATTGATCGCCTTTAGTAAAATACTCCTTGCGCTGGAAACCTCCGCGTTTGCCTGGGAAGAATCTACCCCCGCAACAAGGTCATGTTTGGCCTTAACCATAATAATATTCCTCAGTGTATCTGCCCGGTCAAGATTTTTTTGATAGGATTGTGCTAATCTTTCGGCAGCAAGCAAATTCAGATAGCTGGCCGCTACCCTAACCTGATGTTGGAAAACCTCCTGTTGCGTGTCTTTATCGTTACGGGTAGCAATTGCGGAAGCAGTGTTAATTTTTTCTTTGGAACGGCCAAATGCAAAGAAGTCCCAGTTAATATTAGTCAGATACATAGATCCGAAAGCCGCATTCCAGTTTTGACTGGCAAGGGGTAACCCCGACGAAGCGATCCCGGAAGGCCCGAAGGCATAGGAAGGACCATTCTCGCCATTAACCGTGCCGTAATCTACCTGCGCAGATAAATTAAAGTTTGGTAAATAATCTAATTTTGCCTGTTTGATGTCCGCTTTAGAAGCTGCAGCATATTTCTCTTTTGCCCGTATTGTACCATAGTTGTCAATGGCAATTTTAAGTGCGTCCTTTAAAGAAAGGGACAGCTGGCAAAAAGCGCTTAAGGGGGTACTAATAAATATCAGGCCAGTAATTATTAATATGACCAGGTTTTTCCCTGTCATCGGTTTGGGTAATTTCTTTTTCATTTCATAAGAGTTTGTTTTAAGCATGCAGACGGGTTGGCATGTTATTTTTAGACAGATAGTCTGCAATCGGAGGCAAAGGTAATAAGCGACATTGAATAGACAAGTCAGTTCAAAAAAGTGATTTTAATATTACAATACTTTTTCGCCCTGTTATTAAACAGACCGACGGGATATTGTCAAAACATCTCAGGAAATGCCCCTGCGCTCATTTAATCCTATTTTGAATGTTGGGCAATAAGTTTCGCTAATGCTTAGCCATGGTCAAACAAAAAATGTAACGAAATTATATTCCGTTGCATTTTTTTGAAATCGAGTCAAGATAGGTGTAAAAGTAATGCTCCTAAGTATCTGTTAACGTGGTTTTGCTTAATTTAAAGCTACAGTTCCATGAACCGTTCCTGACCTCAAATAAGAGGTCAGTATTTCTTTCCGGGAAATGCTGTTTGACACAGGCTATAATTTCCCGTTTGGCTTTATTGTAAACTGCCCGGTAATCTTCTTCCATATCCGGCAGGTTCACGATGATATGATCCTTAAATACGGATAATTCCCAATAGGATGAACATTGCTCACGAATAAGGTTTAACAGACTATCCTGAAGTATTTCCATTCTAAAGCGCCGTTAATTTCATAAAATTATGATCATCCGGTTACAGACTGCCTGGTTACAGGCTGTATTCAGTTTGTTAATATACCATTTAATTAATTGTCAAACCAATAACTATAACCAATAGCAGCCAAAACAGCCCCCGTATTATTTTTGCCGTTGGCGGGACCTTTCTGGATATTGAAAAATCCATAATTGTCGCCACCTTCAATAAGTATATTGCTTAATCCCAATTTATAGTTCAGGTAAACATTGCCTTCAACGCCCAAATTACCCAAAGCGAAATTTTGCGCATGGGCATTAAAGCTCAAAAACAGGAGGCCTGAAAATAGAGCGTAGACAATTGACCTTTTCATTGAATTGACTTAAAAGGTTAACGATTATTAAATTAAGCTAAGCAAGGATTCGTTAACTACAACGCTGCCGGGAAATAGTTATACCAGTAAGATAGATTACTATTTTTTTACACTAAGATGAATATTAGGCATTTAGGATAACTACGTGCCTGCGCCAGATAACCGGCAGGTTTTCATATAATGTAGGAATGCCAAGGGAAACAGAATACGTAATCAAATTTAAATAAACAGAAATTTTTTGTGTATTCATTGGGCGATACACTACTTTAAACCAGAGATGTTAAATAGTATGCCACTGACAATAACATTAAGCCGGTTTTTATAGCTAAAATATTAAACGCCGAAGTGTTGTTGTTGCAATTTAATTCACCTATTATCTCGATTATTTTATGAAAAATCTAATTTTAAACCTACTGGTACTGGCCGGGGTCTACAGCGTGTTTACCCTCAAAGCTCAAAAACTCCCTACCGAGCAAACGGTTACTGTTGCTTTGCCATCAGCATTTAAAATAGATGGTTTCGCAAACGAGTGGGATAATAAATTTCAAGCGCGGAGTAAAAACACAGACGTTAATTACACACTGGCTAATAACGGCCAATCATTATACCTTGTTGTGCAGGCTACCGACCCCATAATTATAAAGAAAATTATAGGTGGTGGCATTACCTTTACAATAAACACCAGCGGACAAAGGGCAGATACTGCGCCTTTTAGCCTTACATTCCCAGTGGTTGAAGATAAGTTTCAACTTTCTATTTTTTCAACCGTTAACGAATTGACTATTGAATCAAATCAGCAGCTAAAAGATTCATTAATCAATGCAGCCAATAAGAAAATTGCGCCCTTAACAAAAACGATAAAGGCAAAGGGCTTTAAAACCATTACTGATACATTGCTTTCCATCTATAATGATACAGGCATAAAATCGGCAGCTCTTATTAATACCAGCGGCGCTTTAACCTGCGAATTTTTAGTGCCGATTAACCTTTTAGGTATAACTCCTAACAGCGGAAAACCCATTGCTTATAATGTTATGTTAAACGGCACGACATCCATCAAATCGGTGAATTTCGGTGGTGTGATAGTGTCAACTATCCCAAGGTCATTATCAATTAAGCCCTCCGATACCAGCATTTCACAATATCCAACGGACTTTTGGGGTAGTTACCTGATAAAATGACGCTGCCGACAATAAAATTCAATAGGGGGCCGGTGGTTATAGTAGCTAATCTATAGCAATCACTTTGTCTTTTAATACCGCAAATATCCGGTCATTAACCAAGCTACGAATAGCAACCCTACCCGTAAATTTCCCAAAGGATGGGAGAATAACCTGGTGTTTATTAAAGGCGAAACAGGGTAACGTGATACTTTGCCGGCCGCGGCCTACTAAATTTACACCGGGGTGAATGTGCCCACAAAAAACATAGCTATCTGTTTGTTGCAGGCTAATACCGTTTAGCGGATGATGCAGCATTAAAAATGGGCCGATAGTTAATTGGTGGTGAAGGGATATATCTAATTCCAGGTAATGATCATCATGAATGATGTCATGGTTACCCCGTATCAGCATGATGTTTAATTGGGGGAACTGCCTGCGCCATAGCGCGAACCATTCCCAGTCGGCATTCATGTCGCTGTGAAAAAGGTCGCCGAGAAATATTATTTTTTCGGGGCGGTATTCATAGATGAGGTCTGACAAACAAGCCAGGTCATCCTGTTCCATATCCCGTGGCACTGCAATACCCGATTTGCGAAAATGCCCCACCTTGCCCAAATGTACATCAGCCGCAATCAGCGCTTTTTCCTGCTGCCAGTAAATGGCTTTTTGGGGTAATAGTAAAAGGTCCTGGTTAAGTAATTGAAAAGGGAGGCCCGCACTCATCGTCATAAAAGCAAATATAGCAGGCCGCCTCTAAATCTCCTCGAGTGGGGGAGGCTTTTTTAATCTCAATTATTAGTCAACATTAATTAACTT
Source organism: Mucilaginibacter sp. (assembly GCA_036398535.1). Lineage (GTDB taxonomy): Bacteria > Bacteroidota > Bacteroidia > Sphingobacteriales > Sphingobacteriaceae > Mucilaginibacter. The sequence goes on from DASWOZ010000429.1 coordinate 3,865, forward strand.
TATTTTTTAATGGATAAACCAATATTTAAACTGAACGGCAGGATATGGATAGAAACAGCCAATGGTAAAGTATTGGGTTTGGGCAGGGTGGAACTATTAGAACGCATCCATGCTTCAGGATCAATACGCCAGGCTGCGCTGCAAATGAAAATGTCATACAAGCAAGCCTGGGACATGATCAATCATATGAACGAAAACTTTGGTTCGCTGTTAGTAATTTCTCAGCGTGGCGGCAAAGGCGGAGGTAAAGCCATAATTACCGAAGATGGATTAAAAGCCATAGCTCAATTTCATGCCCTGCACAAAAAATTCAGGGAGTTTTTAGCAGGGAATATCCCCGGTATTGATTTGTAGCGGAGAGAATCGCTTTTTAACTAAATCAGCGGTCTTACCTACCCTCTTTCTACTGAAAGGTGAAGAGAAGGGCGATCGGGCGAAACAAAGACCGGGTGAGTACTAATGAAGCGATCCGCTAATGCAAAGGTCGACTACGCTGCGCGTAAAGTGGTCAAAGGAAATTTAAAAGCTATTTCCCTGATTTGTAACGGCGTAATTTATTATAAGTGAAAACATTTTTGTTGCTTTGCGTTATATTTCTTAATATATAACGGGATATATGAAAAAACTACTACCACAAACTGTATTATTTTTATTTATAGTAAACCTGGTGTTGCTGTCTTCGGCATCAGCGCAAACAAGTGATACCAGCAAGTCTGTTTTTACACTTGGGCAGGTAAATATAAATGGTACCAGAGATAGCTTACGGTCAAACAATTTGAATGCAAGTACCATTGATCTTTATAATAAATCAGATGTATCGCACGCTTTAAGTTTGTTACCGGGCATTACTTTAACATTAATTGGCCCGCGAAATGAATCGGCTGTTAATGTACGCGGTTTTGATGTAAGGCAGGTGCCAATTTACCTGGATGGTGTTCCGTTATATGTACCGTATGACGGCTATGTTGATCTGGGCCGTTTTAACACCTTCAACTTATCTCAAATAGATGTGGCAAAAGGCTATTCATCTGTATTATACGGCCCAAATGCCGAAGGCGGGGCCATTAACTTAATAACCCGCAAGCCGGTGAAACCTTTTGAGTTGAATGCCGTTGCTGGATGGCTAAACGGCGGCTACCGGTTAAATACCAATATCGGCTCAAACATGGGAAAGTTCTACTATGAAGTTTCTGCATCACAGTTACAGCGGAATTACTTCCCATTATCTTCCGCTTACGTACCCACTAAAAATGAAGATGGCGGGCATAGAGATAATTCATACAGTACTGATTTTAATATAAGCGGCAAAGTTGGTTTTACACCAACCGAAAATCAGGAATATGCAATTGGCTACAGCTATCAGCATGGTACTAAAGGCACGCCTGTATATGCAGGTAATGATCCTT
>DASWOZ010000430.1:0-5020 GCA_036398535.1 Mucilaginibacter sp.
TTCATGTGCATACCGCGACAGATTTTCCAGGTAGATCCATTTGTTCACCGAATCCCGCCGGCCCAGGCTCGAAAATCTTTCAATATTACGTTGAATAACCGCCTCGTCGGGGCGTTCGGGGTTAAGCATTCTTGTAAACCGGTGCATTTCAAACCCATCTTCATTTAGGCGGTCTTTATACAATGACCTGTAAAAGTGCATTGCCGAGCCATAGTAAGCGTCATCACGATTAGTGGCCCATTTCTTTTTTTGTATTTCTTTACCCGGAAGATCTTCAAAAAGCCGCTGGCCCGAATAAGAGATGATACCGGATATATGATCACTTTTAAAATCCCTGACCAGGAATTTTACACGGTAACCCAGGCTCCTGTTCTCCACAATTAAAAATTCATCGGCGTAGGCCTCTAATCTTTTTTGGGTTTTATAATAGGTAAAATTAAGCACCTCGGGATTAATCACCTCGCAGTTTTTGGCATTTTCATCATTGCCGATAAACTCCTTTTTAAACTGTTCATAGTTCCGTTTCCAATCTGCTTTGGCATTATCAGAAATCTGCACCTCACGCAGCATGATTGATTTTGTTTCCAGCTCAATATTTACATGAATAGGATCTTTACCTACCAATATGGTTTGGGTATGATCCTGGTAACCAATAACAGCTACTACCAGGGTATATTGCCCCGGCCTTACCCCATTTAAGGTAAAAGTTCCGTCTGGTGCCGTAGCCGTACCGAAAGAGGAATTACCTAAGAAAACACTGGCACCTGCTACGGGCGATTTATTATCCATACGTACTACCTTGCCGGTAATAACACCGGATTGCGCCCACGTAAAAAGGGGCAAAATAAGGAATAGCCATATTAACCGGGGAAATCGCATTAAATAAAATTAGTACAAAATAATTTCAAGACGCTAATTAAAACTATACAAATGAATTATCTATGAAAATAGTATCAACAATGATATAATCTAATGCTTTTCTAATGTAAGTGTAACATAATAATGCACGGGCGCTTAATCTCTCCATAAGTAAGGAAACAGCAGCAGGGATGTTGCTAATACAATTACATTTATGGCGCATAGCACCCCAATATTACCATAGCTAAGGCTGCGTTCAATACCATCCATAGCGCCTTTGCTTAAACGGATAAGCACCAATATAACCGGTATAATAACCGGGAAACTTAAAATGGACATTAAGGTGCCGTTATTACCCGCTTTTGATGCAATGGCAGAGATCATGGTAAATACGGTTGAAAAGCTTAAACTGCCCAATAATACAGATATAAAATAGAATAATGGATCGCCAATGGTATTGGTGAAGAATAGCAAATACACCACTAAGGCCAGCAGGCTCAACAATGACATTAACAGAATATTATAAATGGTTTTTGAAAGGATAATAGCTTGCGGACTTGCAATAGTGTAATAGTATAACAGGCGGCTCTTACTCTCCTGCATAAAGCTTTTTGCGATGGCATTTACCGATGCAAACATTATAATTATCCAGAACAAAACATTCCAAACTACTTTATAACCTTCAGTACCGGCAAAACCGGGCGTAAAATTAAATGATATGTAACAAATAAATACAGTTGAAACCACATAAAGCAATACACCATTAAAAGCATACTTTGAGCGCCACTCCAGCAAAATTTCTTTTTTGAAAAGATACCAGGTTTGATTAATGAGTTTCATGGCGATAAAGATAGTAATTACCGGAGTAGAGATTAAACTACAATGACACTCTTTATTTAAAGGAATGATTAAATTTGAAGATAACAATAAACCAATGCTTACCACTTTTTACCGCACCCCGGTTGGTGTTGCCAAAATAACCGAAGAGGATGGTTTTATTACCGGTATACATATACTGGATGATGAAACAGTTGAAGATGTACCGCAAACACCGTTATTAAAAAAAGCGGTACAACAGTTGGACGAGTATTTTGCGGGTGCAAGGAAGATCTTTGACCTACCGATTAAACAAGCCGGCACAGATTTTCAACAGCAGGTATGGGCGCAATTATTAAATATTGATTACGGCACCACCATTACTTATGCAAAGCAATCCAACCAAATGAATAGCCCATTGGCCATAAGAGCTATAGCGGCCGCTAACGGCAAAAATAATTTATGGATAGTGGTTCCCTGCCACCGGGTTATTGGTTCGGACGGAAGTTTAACAGGTTACGCCGGTGGAGTGTGGCGCAAACAGTGGTTACTGGAGCATGAAGCAAAAACAATTGGTGTGGGGCAAACTAAACTATCTTTTTAATAGCTGTTTTATTTAGTAACAGGTTAAATAATAATTTATTTTAACAGCTCCAATATTTCAATTGTTCTCAATGTATATTCGGCAGCATTTATATCAATTGCCGCTTGTGGCATTACCGGCATTTCTGCATCACCGGGGTACTGCGCTATTGTTAAGGCCCCACTGTTACGCAAATTTAATAACCCTGCTGCACCATCCTGGTTAGCCCCCGAAAATAATACAGCCGTGCAACGGTCAGCAAAAACTTCGGCCGCGTTTTCAAAGGTAACATCTATTGATGGTTTTGAATACCATATGGAGTCTGATACATCCAGACTAAAACTACCTTCTTTTTCAATAAGCGTGTGGTAGTTTGCCGGGGCTATATAAATTGTATTCTTATTAATTTGATCTTTGTCGCTTATTTCTTTAAATGCTATATGAATACTATCAGAAAAAAGCGCTTCAATTTCACTGAAAAAATTCGGTTTGCGATGAATAATGATAATTACAGTTTTGTTTAATTGAGCAGTGAAGCTTCTGGCTATCTGGAATATTATTTTAAATGAACCCGCAGACCCACCAAGCAACAATATATCAGAGTTGCGCCAGCGCCGTACCATATGTTCATCAAGTGCCAATTTTTTGGTATATGTTTTCTTTTTGGTTAATAGCCTTAAATTTCTTTTTAAAAAAATCTGACCGTATGGTTTCTTTACTTCCAAGGCATAAAAAACCATGCGGGCACAAACTATTGTAAAAAAGCTCCAATATTTTTTCCTGCAGGGTTATTTCAAAATAAATGAATACATTTCTGCATGAGATTAATTGAAACTCATTAAAAACATCGTCAGATATTAAGTTATGGACAGAAAACAACGTATTATGTTTTAACTCATTATGAATTGTTGCCGCATCATATAATATGGTAAAATGATCTGTTATTGAGCCATCCAAGCCGGAGAATAAATAATTTTCGGCATAGCTTTTTACCTTACGCAAGCTGTAAATACCCTTGCGTGCTTCTTTAAGCACTTCGGTATTAATGTCTGTTCCGTAGATAAATGATTTTTTTGACAGCCCCGCCTCTTTCATCAAAATAGCAAGGGAATAAACCTCTTCGCCCGAAGAACAGCCGGCACACCATATTTTTACGTGCTGATAGGTGGAAAGATAAGGGATAACCTGGTGGTTTAAGGCCTTATAAAAGCTGGGGTCGCGAAACATCTCGGTGACATTTACGGTAACCTCTTCTAAAAATCCCTGAAAAAACTGATTATTATTAACCAATATGTGTTTCAGATCATAAAACTCCAGCTTTTTAAGCATCATGATCCTGGTAACCCGCCTTTTTAAAGATGCTTTGGTATAACCTGAAAAATCAAAACCATATATTTTTTTTATCAGATCAATTACTTCATCTAACTGCTTTGCGGTTATCGGCCCCCATGTGGCATCCATACTATTTCTCCAGCCATAGCTGCATTAATGATATTAACCTGTCAATATCAACAGGTTTAGTAATATAATCATTGGCACCGGCAGCTATACATTTTTCGCGATCATCCATCATTGCTTTGGCTGTTAATGCTATAACAGGTAATTTTGCCCATTTGCTTTGTTGCCTGATATGCCTGGTTGCTTCATAGCCATCCATTTTGGGCATCATAATATCCATTAATACTATATCAATATCGCTTATTTCTTCTAATTTGGCAATAGCCTCTTCACCATCGCCTGCTATCTCCACAATAAAATCATAGGCTTGTAATGCGCTGCTTAAAGCAAATATATTACGCATGTCATCGTCTACAATTAATACTTTTTTGCCTTTCATATTATCTTTATGTGTAGTTGTCATTGTTGCTCTTGCCGCAGCAGGATTATTGCGGTTGTTTGTTTCGCTAATTTTATTTAGAAATAAGTTCACCTCATCTATTAATCTATCTGATGACTTATTTGTTTTAACAACCATTGCATTTGCATATTTCATTAACCTGCTAACTGATGTTTTATCCAGTTCCATAGCCGTGTTGATAATAACCGGCAACGGTAAAAATTTGTTAACAGCCTTGATTTTATCCAATAAATCAAGCCCGGAAATATCAGGCAGATTGAGATCAAGTATTACACACTGATATTCCTTTTCATGCAGCATCCTGAATGCTGATTCGCCATCAAAAGCCTGATCAACGGTAATGCCCTGGCTCACCATCATATCTTTTAAAGCCTGGCTCTGCGCCTTGTGGTCTTCTATCAATAATATTTGAGTAAATCTGGTGCCGCTATACAGCATAATGTCTGCAAAAAGTTTATCCAGCGTAGCTGTATCAATTGGCTTTTTAAGGAAATTTATAGCACCTTCACGGCGCACCTTATTAGGCGCGGCATCACCTGCAGACATTAAGTGAACAGGAATATGTGCTGTTTCCTGTATAGCCTTTAACTCCTTCAATATTTGCCAGCCATCTTTACCGGGCAGCATAATATCTAATATAACCGCATCGGGCTGGTGTTCTTTAATGGCTTCAACCGCATCCGTCCCTTCATGTACCATGATTGATTTATAACCATGTTCTTTTGCATAATCCTGTAATATACTGGCAAAGTTTTTATCATCTTCAACAATAACTACGGTTGGCTCCCTATCAGGATGGTGCGCAATTTTATGAGCAGGCTTTAAAAATACTTCGGTTGGTTTAAATGTCTGTACATCCGGCACATTATTTTCAGTTTCTATCTCTATAGCCTGTAAAGGTATGG
>DASWOZ010000431.1:0-11318 GCA_036398535.1 Mucilaginibacter sp.
CCGTAACCTGGTTATTGCGGGTAATTTCAACATGACCAATGTTGACGAGCTATTACAGCAACTGTATGCCCTTGGGCAGCATCCAAAAGAAAAAGCCGATACGGTTACTGTTTTGGAAAAAATGGGCCATTTTATTGATACTGAGAATCAGGGCCTGTTTGACCAATATAAGCGCGAGGGTTTGGATGATAATATGGAGATCAGTAAGCTGATAGCCAATGATATGGACGTAGCTAAGATCTTACGTAAATCTGCCAAGAACTGGGACGGTGGTTATACCATAGCAGGTATTTTAGGCCACGGCGATGCCTTCGTAATGCGCGATCCGGTTGGTATCAGACCTGCCTACTATTATTATAATGATGAAATTGTAGTTGCTGCATCAGAGCGCCCCGCACTGCAAACTGCTTTTAATATCCCGATAGATGATATAAGGGAAATAAAGCCCGGCCATGCGCTGATCATTAAAAAGAATGGTAAGATCACTGAGGATATGTTTAGCGAGCCAAAGGAAAAGAAAGCCTGCTCATTTGAACGGATCTACTTTTCGCGCGGCAGTGACGCCTCAATTTATAGAGAACGTAAGCAATTGGGCCGTTTGCTTTGCCCGCAAATATTAAGCGTGGTAGATAACGATATTAAAAATACTGTATTTTCTTATATCCCCAACACAGCCGAGGTTGCTTTTTACGGCATGGTAGAAGGGATACATAAATATATTAAAAAGTATCAGCGTGATAGATTGCTAAACCGCGAGGATAAGATAAGTGAAGAGGAATTGACCGAAGTATTATCACTTGCGCCACGTGTAGAAAAAATAGCCATTAAGGATGTTAAGCTGCGCACTTTTATTACCCAGGATGCTGACCGCAGCGAAATGGTAGCGCATGTATATGATACTACTTATGGGTTGATTAAGAACGATAAGGATACATTAGTAGTATTAGATGATTCTATTGTACGCGGTACAACTTTAAAACAAAGCATACTTAAAATACTGGACAGGTTAGGGCCTAAAAAAGTGGTTGTTGTTTCATCCGCGCCGCAAATACGGTATCCTGATTGCTATGGTATCGATATGTCACGCATGGGCGAGTTTGTGGCATTTGAGGCAGCTATAAGCCTGTTAAAGGAAATGGATAAAGAAGAAGTGATTTTGCAGGTTTATCAAAAATGTAAGGACAGTGCCAGTTTACCCAAGGAAGATGTTGTAAACCATGTAAAGGCCATTTATGAGCAATTTACAGATCAGCAGATTTCAGACCGTATTGCAAAGATCATTACACCAAAGGATATTAACTGCAAGGTAGAGGTGATCTACCAAACTTTAGATAACCTGCATAAAGCTTGCCCTGATCATACCGGCGACTGGTATTTTTCTGGCGATTATCCAACCCCCGGTGGTAACAAAGTGGTTAACCGCGCTTTTGTAAACTGGATGGAAGGAAAGAATCAAAGGGCTTATATGTAAGTCAGTTAGTAATTATTGGCGGTGTGGTTAATTGCTAACTATACACCGTACCCCTTTATAAAAGTATTGGTACATTTCCCGAGGTCGTACAACTTGTTGTAATATCTCTTTTATAGTTGGTCAATTACTAAAATACATTTATAAATGTATTAGCTGCGTTGGGGAGGCGTGAAAACGAAATGCGTTACCAGTCGGTCCATTAAAATTAAGGAAGCAATAATAAGTGCTATGCCTGCCACTTCATTTAAACGGTGTATTAGTTTAACAGAAATACGATCTCGTAATTTATTAGCATAAAACGCTTTGGTGGTGTCAAGGCCAAATTGCACAATTAAGATAGTTAAAAACATAATAGCGATCTTTAATGACCGGTTATGTACCCCCTGGTGGTAAATAGTACTAGCAGTGCCAATTACGGTTATCCAATGGAAAAGGATAGTAGGATTAAAGATACACATCAAAAAACCCTTCAAAAAATACCCGGTTCGTTTAAGGCCAGATGGGGCCACATTGGTATAATTAATGTCCGCTTTTTTAAACAGGTAATAAACCCCCATTGTAAATAAAATGGCGCTGCCTATTTCGCCGGCTATTATTTTAGCATTTGCCGGTATATCAAAAAGTTGTGAGCCAAATAGTATAGCACCTACAAATACAACATCGCTGCAAACTACGCCCAATGCTAAAAAAACACCTGCATGAAAACCTCTTTCGAGGCTGGTTTTAATTAAAGCAAAAAAAACAGGACCTGTAATAAACGTAAGCACCAATCCAATCCCAATTCCCGAAATAACAGCTTCTATCATTAATTTAGCCTTAGGTCAAGTTTGAAGTATGCGAATATGCAATTTTTATCTCTTAAATAAAGAAAGTAAATATTGAGTAAATATTAAATTAAAGCTAAATATTTAACCACTTTATGCGCTTATTCAAAATTAGATAACAGGAATAAATAAAAATTGATTTATGTTAGTAGTATAATTCCGTTTTTATATGAAGGATAGAAGTATGAAACAAAATAGTAAAAAAAATTACACTGCGGCATTGTTAACCTTAGCAACTGTTTGGTTTTTTTGGGGATTTTCGGCCGCCTCAAACGGGGTTTTTATTCCTTTTTGTAAATCGCATTTTAACCTTACCCAGTTTGAAGCACAGTTAATTGATTTTACCTTTTACGGCGGCTATTTTATAGGGTCTATCATTTTGTATTTTATATCTCAAATTCGAGGCGCCGATATTATTAATAAACTGGGTTATAAAAATGGAATAGCCCTGGGCCTGTTAATATCTGCCGTAGGCGCCTTAGCCATGGGGCCTGCATTAACTTCGGGCTCATTTGGATTTATTTTAACGGCCGATTTTATAATTGCACTTGGATTTTCGTTACAGCAAACTGCGGGTAACCCATTTGTTATTGCGCTGGGCACACCCGAAACAGGTGCTAACCGGCTAAATTTTACGGGGGGCGTAAACAATATTGGTGGCATATTGGGCCCGGTTGTGGTTAGTATTGTATTATTTGGCACGGCTTCAAGCGCTATTGATGCAGCGGATGTTAAAATAACCTCCATGAATAACTTATACTATATAGTGGCGGCTTTATTTATTATACTGTCTTTATTTTTCTGGTTTTCCAACCTTCCCAAAGTTACCAATGACGAAAAAATAGAAAGCAGCACCAAGCCGAATATGCCGCTATTCGTCATCTTCATTGGGTTTTGTATGATATTGGGGGTAGATCAGTTGAGCCGTATTACAGGGATTGCAAAACTCTATTTTGTTTATACCGCGTTGGCAGTAATTATAGGTACCTTAATAAGTTCACTAATGGCTGCCAAAAAGAGCCCGGAAGGATGGGGGGCTATGCAATATCCGCAATTGATTTTGGGCATGATAGCCATATTTACCTACGTAGGTACTGAAGTTACCATTCAAAGTAATTTAGGCGCTTTATTAAAAACCCCGGCATTCGGCAGTTTTAAAGATTCGGCTATATCACCCTATATCTCGCTTTATTGGGGTAGCCTGATGATAGGCAGATGGGCGGGCGCCATAGGGGCATTTAGCCTGTCTAAAACAACTAAAGCTATATTAACAGTTGTCATTCCGTTTGTTGCTTTTGTAGTAGTTTTATTAGTTAATTACTGGAGTGGGGCATACATTGGCAATTTGTATATCTACGCCATCGCCATTGTTATTTTAATTGTTTGCTTCTTTATAGGTCAGCAAAAACCGGTACGCACGTTAGTGGTATTTGGCCTGTTGGGTGTTGTATTTATGGTGTCGGGCTTATTAACCGAGGGCATGTTTGCTACGTTTTGCTTTATAAGCGGCGGCCTATGCTGCTCTATTATGTGGCCGTCTATTTTCGCGTTGGCTATTACAGGCTTGGGCAAGTATACCAGTCAGGCATCTGCCTTTTTAATCATGATGATATTAGGCGGGTCTATCATTCCGCCGGTACAGGGTATTTTGGCAGATACGGTAAGTATACATTTATCCTACATCGTTCCGTTATCAGGATTTGCTTATTTAACTTATTTTGCCTGGAAAGTAAGCAGCGAATTAAAGAAACAAGGTATTGATCTTGACCATGCAGAAGTAGTTGCAGGAGGGCATTAATTTTATAGTCATTAAGTCATTCATCATTAGGTCATTTAAATAGCCAATGATCAATGACTTAATGACCTAATGATAAACAATGAAACCATCTTTTGACCATATATTTATGAACCTGGCGACTGACCTGTCCAAGCGTTCACACTGTGTTAAAGCGCATGTAGGCGCTGTTTTAGCAAAGGATACCCGTATTATATCTATCGGCTATAACGGGCCACCAAAGGGTACGCATAACTGCGATGAGGAATGGCCCGAAACCGGTTGCGCGCGGGATTCAAAAGGAAGTTGTTCGCTGGCATTACATGCCGAGGAAAATGCCATATTGTACGCGGTGAAAAACGGTGCTAATTTAGAAGGTGCTACCATGTACACTACTTTATCGCCCTGTTTGCCATGCGCACGTTTAATATTTTCCGCAGGTATAAAGCAGGTGTATTTTAAAAACTCATATGCAGAATATAAAGGCATCCCGAGTGATGAAGGTGTTGACTTTTTAAACCGGTTTGGTGTAAAAGCCGAGAAATTTGTGGAAGAAGAGGTTAGTGATTAGTTAATCAGGTATCAACCCAATTGCCCCTTCAAGCGTGAACGCTTGAAGGGGCGGCGGTGATGGTTGGCGTCCCCGCTAAATTGGCGGTTAGTATGCTGTTAATTCTGAAAATTCGTATTCAGATTATAACAATGGTTCAACTTTATCCAATGCAAATTGTAATTGTTGCTCTGGTGTAAGATTGGTGTTATCTAATATAATCGCGTCATCAGCACGTATCAGCGGGCTTTCCTCGCGGGTAGTATCCTGATAATCGCGGTGGGCCAGGTTCTCAAAAACTTCTTCTAAGGTAATATCAGGGTTTTTAGGAAGCAGCTCTTTGTAGCGTCTTTCGGCGCGTATTTTAGGGTCGGCGGTCATGAATATTTTTATCTGTGCATCCGGAAATACAACCGAACCAATATCACGGCCATCCATTACAATGTTTTTTGATTTGCCCATGCGCTGCTGCTGCTTTACCATTTCAATACGCACTTCGCGAATGGCAGAAACTGCGCTCACCGATTCGGATACGGGCATCAGACGTATCTCGTCTGATACTTCTTCGTCATTTAAAGTAATGTGTGTTTCGTAATCGCGCGAATGGAAATTGAGATGAATATTTTTTAGTGCTTCGGTAATTTGATCGTGGTTATGCAGATCAATATGATTGCGTAAAAAGTAAAGCGCCACCGCACGATACATGGCACCGCTATCTACGTAAATGAAATGAAGCTTTTTTGCCAGCGCTTTGGCAAGTGTGCTCTTTCCACAAGAAGAATAGCCATCAATGGCCACGACAATATTATTGCTCATCGGGTAACGAAGGTAAGGATTTTAAGTGAATGGTTGATTGAGTTAGATTAGTGAGTGGTTAATTTTATCTAAACTATTCACTCAATAAATTTAATCAACCTTATCAACTAACTTTACGCCATGAACTTTTCTAAAACCGACCTGCAGAAAGAAACCACTTATAAAGCATCACGCAGCGGGGGTAAAGGCGGGCAAAATGTAAATAAGGTTTCAAGTAAGGTTGAATTGTTGTTTTCGATTGATAATTCCCTGTTATTTACGGATGAAGAGAAACAGCTATTGAATCAAAAATTGCAATCGCGGTTTAATAAGGATGGTTATGTGCAGATTATTTGTGATGAGGACAGGAGCCAGTACATTAACAAAGAAAAGGCTTTAGAAAGATTAGTCGTGTTATTGCAGAAGGCGTTGCATCAGCCTAAAACCCGTAGGCCTACTAAACTAAGTAAAGCGGCAAAGGCGGCCCGGTTAAATACTAAACGTATGCAAGGCGAAAAAAAAGAAAACAGGAAAAAAATAAGTGACGAATAAATTAGTGGAAACGATATAAAACGGTTACTGAACCCCATTGGTGCGGCATTGCCATTACTTTAGTTTCTTTGGAATGAAATATAGCCGACAGATCAAAAAACCAACGATTGGTAGTGAATGCTAACCCAATTTGCTGACTAAAAACTATTGGCTTTGGTACTTGTACTACTTCCTGGTTAGTATAACTATATTCTTCATAAGTATATTTTTCGTGTTTTTCAAACAGACCACCCTGTATGGTTGCATCATAAGCTACCCAATTAATTTGTGGTTTATAATAAAAGAAAAATTCATGCTTATGTAATGGTGCAACTTTATCAGTAGCTATCACATTACTTTGTGTGGTTTGTGAGTGGAACAATTGGTTAAAGGCCCCAATGCGTAATAGCGGGCCTACACCTGCACCGGTAAACCCGGTACCTAAATTGGCATAGCTGGCCAATGAAACATCAGCCATTGAGCCTCGTGCCAATAGTTTATTGTATTCCATGCCGAGGTTAAGCTCAAAATCATTTTTAATTTGATATTGCCAGCCAACTATGTGGTAAAAGCCAAATGTATTATGTACAAATTGCTGTGCGTTTTGAGCCAATGATGCCGGCCCTACCACACCTAATTGCGCGCTTAATTTGATGTTGCTTTCGTTTTTATATAATAAATTAAGGGTTGAACCTGCATAAAGGTATCCTGCAAAGGGCCTGTCGACATATATAGCGGAGGGTATAACGCCCGATTGCGGATTAAATATTTTTTGCCCCAACTCAAAGCCCAATATTTTATTTTGCAGCGATGAACTATCAGGTTTGACCAATAGCGCGTGACGGTAAAAGAAGAATAAGCCATCCGTATAATAGCGGTCAGAGTGATTACCTAAATAGGAATCGTTGTCGGTTTGAATGCCAAACTCATCACGATGGCTTTGTGCGAAAACAGCAGTAGTGGCAAAAAAGAACAGAAGGAATAAAAGTGCAGACTTCATTTATTTAGAACAAAGTGCTAAAATAGAAAAAGCCTGCATAATATTAGTTCAATACCGGTTTTAATGTTTCATTAATGGTAAGATCAAGCGGTTCTTTAACCTTTTCGTCAAGCAAAGCGATATTGATCACCTCACGCATGTCTGTCACATAATGAAATTTAAGATCTTTTATATAATGTTCTTTAATTTCCTGAATATCTTTTTGGTTGGATTTGCATAAAATGATCTCTTTAATATTAGCGCGTTTAGCGGCTAAGATCTTTTCTTTTAATCCGCCAACCGGTAATACACGGCCACGTAAAGTGATCTCGCCGGTCATAGCCAGGTGAGGTTTAACTTTGCGTTGCGTAAAGGCTGATGTTAATGCGGTAAGCATAGTAACACCTGCCGACGGGCCATCTTTTGGCGTAGCGCCTGCCGGAACGTGAATATGTATATCCCATTGCTCAAACAGCTTAGGGTTAATGTTAAAGTAACCCGCGTGTGCGCGTAAATAAGCTAAAGCAATAGTTGCCGATTCTTTCATCACATCGCCAAGGCTACCGGTTAGGGTTAAATGCCCTTTACCCGGGCTTAAACTGGCTTCAATAAATAAAATATCACCACCTACTGATGTCCATGCCAAACCTGTTACTACGCCGGCAACGTCATTACCTTCGTAAAGGTCCTTATCATAAATTGGGGCACCCAGTATTTTTTCAATTTCGTTTTTGCTTACAACTGCATTATGCTCTTCGTCCATAGCAATGCTTTTGGCAATACCACGTACCACCGAGCCAATTTTCTTTTCCAGGCCACGTACGCCAGATTCGCGGGTATAATCTTCAATGAGTTTTTCCATTACCTCATTTTTAATCACCACGTCTTTTGGTTTAATACCGTGCGCCTCGCGTTGTTTGGGTAATAAGTGTTGTTTGGCAATCTCAATTTTTTCTTCAATAGTATAGCCATTTACTTCGATGATCTCCATACGATCCAGCAAAGCGGGCTGAATGCTGCTCAATGAATTGGCTGTAGCAATAAACATTACGTTCGATAGGTCGAAGTCCATCTCTACATAATGGTCATAAAAAGTACTGTTTTGTTCGGGGTCCAATACTTCTAATAATGCAGATGACGGATCGCCTCTGAAATCATTGCCTACTTTATCAATCTCATCCAATATAAATACCGGGTTAGCTGCACCTGCTTTTTTAATTGATTGAATGATACGGCCCGGCATAGCACCAATATAGGTTTTGCGGTGCCCTCTTATTTCGGCTTCATCACGTATGCCGCCCAGCGCCATACGCACATATTTACGCCCCAATGCCTTGGCTATTGACTTCCCTAAAGAAGTTTTACCTACTCCCGGCGGGCCAACCAAACAAAGGATAGGCGCTTTCATGTCGTGCTTTAATTTAAGCACAGCCAAATATTCAATAATGCGTTGTTTTACCTTATCTAACCCAAAATGATCTTTATCCAATACCTTTTGGGCACGTTTCAAATCAAAATTGTCGCGGGTAAACTCGTTCCATGGCAAATCAAGCAGTAACTCCAGGTAGTTGATCTGTACCGAGTAATCGGCGGCGGCAGGGTTAATGCGGGCCAGTTTTTCCAGTTCCTTTGTAAAATGGCCTTTAACTTCTATTGACCATTTCTTTTTTAAAGCACGCTGGCGCAAATTTTCTATTTCCAGGTCGGACGAGTTACCGCCCAATTCTTCCTGTATCGTTTTTAGCTGCTGATTTAAAAAATAATCGCGCTGCTGCTTATCCAGATCCACCCGTACCTTGGTTTGTATCTGGTTTTTTAGCTCCAGCATTTGCAGGTCGAGCGTTAAATGCTCTAAAACTGTATTTGCCCTGTCGCGTAAGCTTGGTAGTTCCAGCAGGTTTTGCTTAGCGGTCATATCGGCATTCATGTTTGACGATATGAAGTTGATCAAAAATGAAGTGCTTTCAATATTGCGGATAGCAATGCCGGCTTCGCTTGGAATATTGGGTGATAGCTGAATAATGCTCATAGCCATATCCTTAACAGAGGAGATCATGGCCTTAAATTCTTTATCTTCTTTTACCTTGGTTTGTTTAAAAGGCTCAATAGTAGCCTTAATATAAGGATCGCTTTGTACCTCGTCTTTTAAACGAAAGCGTTTTTTACCCTGTAGTATTACGGTTGTGTTACCATCGGGCATTTGCAGCATTTTAATGATCAATGCTACGGTACCAACTTTATTCAATTGGTTAAAAGTGGGGTCTTCTATCCCCACATCCTGTTGTGCAACCACACCAATCATGCGGGTGCCTTTATTAGCATCACGTATTAATTTGATAGACTTATCGCGACCTACGGTAATAGGTATAACCACACCTGGAAATAATACGGTATTGCGCAGCGGGAGGATAGGTAAAAACTCGGGTACCTGCTCGTTATTCATTTCCTCTTCATCTTCTGATGACATTAAGGGAAAAAATTCGGAATCTTCGTTTATTACGGGTAAAGTATTCTTAAAATCAAAAGGATCAAAACTCATCTAAATATTTTTAATCAAATAATAACGTCATCTTGTCAGCCTGTTAAACAACAGGTGCTTTAATTAACGATTACTACATATATTAAATTATATTTCAAGACCTATGCCAATATAAAGCTAATTACAAATTGATTTGCAGTTTAGAGATTATATTATTGATTATGTGTGCGTTATAAATAAATGGCTATTTTACACCGCAGGCTTTACTTATGCGAAAAGGTGAAAAAAAGTCATACCAATTTATAGGTGATTGATAACTTTTTTGCAATTAATTAAGATTTGGCATAATATTTTATAATAATAGGAGTTTATCAAATACATTTGTACGAATAAAGTTGGAATGAGGTTACCTGTAATTCTATCTTTCTTGATTATTTCTTCTGTTGAGCCTTTGCTGGCTCAAAATGCCTATGTTAAATTAGGTAAACAGGCATTTATTGACGGTGATTTCAGAGCCGCGGTAATGCAATTGGAAAAAGCCTGTTTAATAGATTCAACCAACTCAAATGCCTTGTGGATGCTGGGTTATTCCTATTATCATAGCGATAATTACCAAAAATCAATCACCGCTTTTACCAAAGAAATTTCTATTACACCTACAGATGCTTATGCCTATTATTACCGGGCAAGGGCAAAAAGCCATTTGGGCGCGGATGCGCAACTATCGCCCGCAGAAAGGGAGAAGTATTTACTAAGTGCTATTTTTGATTATACTAAGGCTATTGATGTAAACCCCAATGATTCAAAAATAGCCAGTTTTTATCAAAACCGGGGTATCGCTTATCGCGAATACGGGATCTTTAAATTGCAGGCCAATAGCCGTACCTACGATAGGTTAAGCGGGATTAAAGCTTTAAAAGCTTCTATTGATGATTTGCAGAAAGTATTAACCAATGATCCTAACCGGTCTGACATTACTTCGCTGCTTGATCTTTCAAAAGAAAAACTGGCTGGTACAGTTGGCCATCATTAATTAAAGATACCCTTAATATCATACTGGTTACTGCCCATCAATTTTACATGCTGTGATTTTTCTATGCGGTAAACCGAGTCGGGAACATAGGTAAGCTTCTCGTTGGTTTCGTAAAGTATGTTTTTGGTATGGTTAAATATCAATATCGATTTAACTTTATCCTTATCCTTGTTTATGATGATCTCGCGGGTTTGCAATTCAGGATCTTTGGCTATATAAATTAAAGAGCCCCCGGCGGTATTTTGTACGGAATAGCTGTCTTTCCAGGCCGGTTTATTAATATCCGATTCGCTAAACATATTCAGTTCGCGCTCCCAGTTATTAATAGATATGGTTTTAGTTTCTGTAACGCCGTTATGGGTTACAGTTTTTAACACCGGCCTGTTTTGGGTGCTAAGCTTACTAACTTTGGCTTTAAAATAAGCTTTTAAATCAAAGTATTTCATGTCGCTGCCCGTTTCTTTAAGGTCGGGCTGGCAGGCCGATAAGCAAAAGGTAAAAGTCAGGGTAGCTATTAAAGCTACCCTGTAATTATTTAATTTACACCAATACATTGCCCGTCATTTCTTCGGGAATGGTAACCCCTAATAATTTCAATATTGTTGGTGCAATATCACCTAATTTGCCATCTTTTACCTGTTTAACGTCCTTGTCAATTATTATGCAAGGTACCAGGTTAGTGGTGTGCGCTGTATTTGGTGATCCGTCATCATTAATCATGTAATCGGCGTTGCCATGATCGGCTAAAATGATGAACGAATAGCCATGTGCTATGCCGGTTTCAACAACCGCTTTAGCACAGCTATCCGCAGTTTCGGCTGCTTTTACAACGGCCGAAAATACGCCTGTATGCCCAACCATATCGGTATTGGCAAAGTTAAG